>CAZIML010000005.1:17314-26297 GCA_964540255.1 uncultured bacterium | reverse complement strand
TCAGGTCGACGGGAAGACGTCTAATAAAGAAGATTTCGTCACCTGCGGGGGAGTTTCATTGTAAGAGGTCAACTACAAAACGATGGAGAGCAAGATCTGCCCTGGACTTTTTTTTGCAGGCGAGGTGCTCGACATCGATGGAGTCACTGGAGGCTTCAATTTTCAAAATGCATGGACGACCGGGCTCATCTCAGGTAGGGCTGGAGTTTCGCAAATTTAGCGACGAGCGTGCGGGTTGTTCCACTGCTCTCAAAGGTCACCTCATAGGTGGGGCCAAATGAGCCTTGATAGGCTTTTTTTACTGTGCCCACTCCAAATTCTTTATGAATCACTTGATCCCCTGGAGCAAATCCTTCTTCTGGTTCATTGTCCGACGATTCTTGATGAAGCGATGAGGGAGAGAGGTTCTCTAAATATTGGGCGGGAATCTCTTTCAGAAATCGGGAGGGGCGCATGAATCGAGCCGTTCCCCACATATAGCGATAGATGGTTGAGCAAAGATAAAGGTGCCTTTTGGCGCGGGTCATCCCCACATAACAAAGACGCCTCTCTTCTTCGATCGCTTTGGGGTCGTCCTTCGAATTGATGTGGGGAAACAGATCTTCTTCAAGGCCGACGAGAAAGACAACGTCGAACTCAAGTCCTTTACTGTTGTGAAGGGTCATCATCTTGATCGAGGGGACAAAGGCTTTCTCATCAGCCGTAGTGCGAAGGGAGAGCTCTTCAAGAAATTTCGGAAGGCTTGGTTCGCTGTTTTCCTCTTGCCATTCGGCTGCTTTTCCGATCAGTTCATCGACGTTTTCTTTACGATCTTGATAGGTTTCAGGATCTTCTTGAAGATAATTGAGGTAGCGGGTGGCAGCAACTGTTTCGCTGAGAAGTTCATGGAGATTGAGGTCGGCTTTTTTAGCGCGGAGCGAATGAATGGTGCTGATGTAGTCGCGGAGCCCGTCCCGCTGCTTAGCGCCAAGTTTGAAAAGATCGGGGCGGGAAAGGGCTTCTTCACAGAAAGTGAAAATGGGCATGTTATGCTGGTTTGCGGCTTCAACGATTTTTTCCAAAGTGGTGAGGCCAAGACCTCGTTTAGGAAGATTGATCGTTCGGAGGAACGAGATGAGGTCGCTATTGGAAATGACCATTTTTAGATAGGCAAGAAGATCTTTGATTTCGCGCCTTTGATAAAAAGAGAGGCCTCCGATGATTTGATAGGCGATTTTCCGCGAGAGGAGGGCATCTTCAAAGGTTCTTGACTGGGCGTTTGTCCGATAAAAAATCGCCATTTCATTGAGAGGAAACCGAAGGGCGTGGTGGAGGATTTTGTTCGCGACAAAATCGGCTTCCTGCCGCTCATTTTGCCCGACGTAGATCCCAATTTTGGCCCCTTCGCCAAGGCCGCTCCATAACTTTTTGTCATACCGGTCGTCATTGTGCTGAATGAGGGCGTTAGCTCCCTGGAGAATGATGTTGGTGCTTCGGTAATTTTGATCGAGGGTGACCACTTTCGCGCCCGGGAAATCATTTTCAAAATTGAGGATGTTTTGATAGCGGGCTCCGCGCCACGAGTAAATCGATTGGTCGGGATCGCCGACGGCAAAGATGTTTTGGTGCTTTTCAACTAAGGTTCTTGCGATTGTATACTGAGCGAGATTGGTGTCTTGGTATTCATCAATGAGGACAAAAAGCCACCGCTGTTGATAGAGAGATCGGATCTCTTCATGCTCTCGGAAAAGTTTGACGGTGAGATAAAGTAGGTCGTCAAAGTCGAGGGCGTTGCAACTCTTGAGTTTTTGTGTGTACAGGAAATAAATTTCAGCAAAATCCTTATCTGCAGCTTCAGGAGCAATGAGGTCGTTTTTGGCAGAGGAGATCTGGTGGCGCACTTTGCGAAGTAGCCCTTTTTCATCGGGAATTTGGAGCTGCTCAAAACAGCTTTTTAAAAGCTTTTCACTGTCCTCCTCATCGTAAATGGTAAAGTCGGGGCTATATCCCATATGGGTGATCGACTCGCGTAAGATGCGGGCTCCGAGGCTATGGAAAGTGCAGGCGAGCACTTGGGTGTTCCGGAGGGTCCGGATCCGGGTCCTCATCTCTTCGGCCGCTTTATTTGTGAAGGTGACGGCGAGAATATCGGAAGAGAGAATCCCTAAATCGAGGAGGTGGGCGATCCGATGGGTGACGACGCGGGTCTTCCCAGAACCGGCTCCCGCAAGAACTAATAGAGGTCCTTCTACATGGTTAACGGCAATTTCTTGTTGTGGATTGAGGTGGGTCATAGAGGTCATGGTCATTAAAGGATTTCCCTCCACTCCCCAGTCATCGGTTCTTGGGCCAGATCAAAGGTTTGGAGCGAGGATTGTTTTTGGAGCACCCAATAGAAGTAGGAATAAATCGAATTCGGGGTGAGGTTTTTTTGAGCAAATTGTCTCGCTTTTTGAGCGATCATTCGGCATGCGTCGTCATGCTCTTTCGCCCACCGAATCTTCTCAACGAGGTCGCTCATATCGGGTCGGATGGGGAGATAGTGTTCGTAGGGCTTGAGAGCTGAATAAAAATATTGGATTTCATCCGACTCTTGCTTCAGGGTGAGCGAACCTGAAAGAAGGCGCCACTGAAATCCAGGAAATGTACACATGTATCCATCGAGAACGGGAAGATATTTGTAAAAGAGGTGTAGAGAGATGGGTGTATTTCCTTGAATGAGACCGAGATTTTGAATCTCTTCTTCAACCTCTTTTGGATAGACACGGCAAAAGGCGGCGTCGATCAGATTGGGGTGGAGGGAAGAGAGGAGGCTGATGAGAAAACGGGGCTTGGATCGGTAGTTTTCAAGAGTATACCCTTTGTCGTTTGAGGCGCCGCGCCAAAACGCGACCTCTTTTCTTTTTTCCCAGGGAATGGAGGAATAGGCCCCTTCGATCGTTTCGATTTCTTTATGCCAGCTCGACTCTTTGGTAGTGAGAAAATCAGGGATCAATACGACAAAGGGGGCGAGCTCCTTTTTTTTGGCCCATGCAAAAAGAGGCGCCTGGTTCCGAGTGATCCAAAAATCGGAAGGAACGTACGTTTCAGGAACTCCATCATTCGTAGAGAGGATGAAGTCGACGTTCGGAAGTTTTTTCGATCTTCCGATCCTCCTCAAAATTTTCTCAAAAATATAGGCTCTGCCCGACTGATCGTCATCCCCGATTCGAAAGATTTTTCCCTCCAAAATTCGATATCTAAAGGCCGAAACGGAGGAGGTTCGAATTTTGTTAAATGTTTCGTTGAGCGCTTCTTGGGAAATCGAGGAGAAGGGGGCGAAATCGTGGGTCAATTGATCGACTGCCCAAGCAGGGGGGGAGCTTTGAAGAGAAAGCCAAAGGCTCCATCTTTCTCGATGCTTAGAGAAGCCGAGAGGGAGGAGGGCAAGGAGAGCTAACAAAAAGAGAAGGACGATTGACTTCTTCATGGAACGAATTTATCATGTTAGGATACTTTACCCAAACAAATTATGAAAGAAAAAGCGTTGATTATCATTCCTGCCAGGATGGCCTCTACTCGATTTCCCAACAAGCCGATGGCCTTGATTCGGGGGAAAACGATGATCGAACGAGTATGGCAAATCGGCCAAATGGCGGGGGAGACGGTGATCGCAACAGACGATGAAAGGCTAAGAGAGTTCGCTCTCGGCTTTGGGGCGAAGGTTGTGATGACGAGCTCCGATTGTCTGACGGGAACAGATCGGGTCGCCGAGGCCTCTTCTCACTTTCCCGACCACACCATTTTTTTCAGCTTACAAGGGGATGCGGTTTTGACCCCTCCATGGGTGATTCAAAAAGTATTGAATGAGATGATTCAACACTCCACGGTTCAGATGGCTACACCCGCAG
This sequence comes from uncultured bacterium, assembly GCA_964540255.1. GTDB lineage: Bacteria > Chlamydiota > Chlamydiia > Chlamydiales > SM23-39 > REEB52. The sequence continues at coordinate 22,428 of CAZIML010000005.1, read as the reverse complement.
TGAAATTACGGGGAAAATCACTCGCTGATTTTGTGGCGAGTAAGCGAGGAGGAAGCTCGAGCGGAACGGTTGTCGTCTTTAATAAAATGGGGGACGCTCTCTATTTTTCCAAAGCGTTGATCCCTTTTGAGCGAAACGAAATGAATCCAGAGCGCACTTTGTATCGCCATATCGGTCTTTACGGCTATCGAAGAGAAACTCTTCTTCGATTTAGCGAATTAGAAGAAGGAGCTCTCGAAAAGTCGGAAAAACTGGAACAACTGAGGGCTCTTGAAAATGGGATCCCCATCCGAGTGGTTGAGGTCGACTATCAGGGACGCACTCATGGATCGGTCGACCGCCCCGAGGATGTTCGGGTCGTTGAAGAGGTGATCGAGCGGGAGGGGGAATTGGTATGATCCGGTTGATCTTGATGCGCCATGGGAATACATTTGAGGCGGGAGAAGTGCCGATTCAGGTCGGAGCAAGAACTGATCTTCCACTTACCGCTTTTGGAAGAAAGCAGGCTGAGGCGATGGCTCGCTATTTAGCGGCTGAGGGAATCTCGCCCCGGGCCATTTATGCGGGGGGACTCAAGCGGCAAAAAGATTCGGCTGCGATTTTGAGCGAAAAGCTCGGATGTAGATCGGTTTTGGAACCGGCATTGACTGAGATCGATTATGGAGATTGGGAAGGGTTGACGGGAGAAGAGATCGGAAAAAAATGGCCGAAGGAACATCTCGCATGGATCGAGGGGAAGTGGCCTGAGGGGATTTTTGCTGGCAGCGAGGCAGAATATCGAAAAGGGATCGAAAAGTGGTTGGAGAGTTTGAAAAAAGGGGGCGACGGATCCGTAGTTGCAGTGACGAGCAATGGAGTTCTCCGCCTTTTTCAAAATGAAAAAGTGAAAACAGGCCACTTTTGCGAACTTCATTTGTTTGATGATGGCTACAAAATTATCAAATGGAATAGATTACCTGTATACCCCAATGAGTTCTAAAGTAGTTTTTTGGCGGCGTCGGACAGCCACTGAATTCGAGTCCTCCTCCATCGCTAAACTTTCTAAGTTTAGCTGCTTCGGAGTCGCTACGCTGACTCGAATTCAGGGCGCCTTCTTGCCAAAAATCAACTTTTGAACTCATTGGGGTATAGATGAAAGATCATTCCGAAATTAGATGGCGCAGCCTTTGGGCTATGGTCCCTGTCAGCGCGATTGTCTTTATGGATCAGTCGATTCTTCCTGTTGCCCTCCCCACTATTGAGGCCGATTTTAATGCATCAGGAGTGGCTCTCCAGTGGACGGTCAACTCTTACCTTCTATTCACCGCCATTTTCATTCTCCTCGGCGGAAAATGGGGAGACCGATTCGGCCATCGATTGACCTACCTTTGGGGAATTGTGATTTTCGTTCTTTCCTCACTGGTTTGCGCTTTGAGTCCAAATGTTGAGTTTCTCATCGGCGCGCGCGCGGTGCAGGGATTGGGGGCAGCCTTGATGATTCCAGCTCAAACTTCTTTGATCGCGGCTACTTTCCCTCCCCACGCTCGAGGAAGAGCGACGGGGATCATTGTGAGCCTTGGAGCTCTCTTTTTGGTTTTAGGCCCTGCTGTCGGCGGCTATTTGACCGAAAACATCTCCTGGAGAGCGATCTTTTGGATCAATTTTCCCCTAGGGATTCTCGCGGTCGCTCTCGCATTTGCCATTTTGCCAACTTCTCAAAAAGGCAAAGGGGCCGTTGATCTACCTGGATTTGCCTATTTTGCTTTTTTTGCCTCCGCGATCACGATCTTTTTTATGCAAGGGAGCGAATGGGGATGGAGGTCAGGGGAAATCATTTTAGCTGGAATAGTGAGCCTCATCTCTGCGATTTGTTTGTGGAAACGGGAGAAAAAAGCAGCTCACCCCTTCCTTGACCTCAGCCTTTTGAAAAGACCCGTATTTGCGGCAGTTTGTGTTTCAATTGCCCTCACTCAAGCGATTCTTATGATCGCCGTTTTCAGGACAGTTTATATGCAGGAAATATTGGGTTACACGCCCGCGGAAACCGGCCTTATCAGCTCAATCTCTTCCCTTCCTGTGATTTTTTGCGCCCTCATCGCTGGTTTTCTCTCTGACAAAGCGGGGCCTAAGCTCCCTCTTGCCCTTGGCTTTCTTGCGATCATTTTTTCATTTATTTGGTTGGGAGTTTCTCCAGTGCCTTCTCTGGCCTCCCTTTTTACAGCTCTTCTAATGTTTGGTGTGGGACTTCCGATGATTTTTACTCCCTCCTATTCCAAAGCGATGTCCTCAGTCCCTCCACTGAAAATCGGAGTCGCTTCAGGAATGGTCGCTACACTCAGGATGTTTGGGGGAACAATGGGTTTATCGCTGATTTATCTGTTTGTGAATGAATCTGAGAAGCTTCACACACCCACGTTGGGCAAGAATGGAGCTGAAATCGCAAGCTTTTCCGACATTCATTTCCTCCTTGGGGCTTTGATGACGCTCACTTTTGTGACTGTTTTCTATCTTCAGAACCGCAAATCAGCGCACCAACTCCCCAACTCTCCCAGCGAAGGTTGGGATTAGATCGGGCTTCCCTTCAGAGAATGGGTTTTCGGAGCTCCCCTTCCCGAAGTCCTAAGTTTCCATACCGATGGTAATCGATACTGAGGGAAACTTCTCTCAGATAGTGGAGAAGCTCAAGCCGCCCGTTGGCAAGGACGGGTGCGTCAATGATGTGAGTGGCCGATTCCGCTGCCGCCGCCAAGAGTTCCTTTGAAGGATGCTCAAGAACACGAACCCGCTCGATCGATCCGCTTTTCACTCGGTGGTAAAATTGCTCATCGCTCTCCTCAATGAGGGGAAGGCCAGGCGATAGATTGAGCCAGTTGAGCCGAGAATAGGAGGGAGGAGTGCTCACCTCCATTTTTGCGCCGCAAGTCAACGCCGCCGCACACACTCTAAGGACATCGAGAGGCTCCGAATGAGAGGTGAGTCTGAGAACCATGTTTTTTCGAGGGACATATCGGAAAAAGTTATCTTGCCCCACAATTTTACTTGGGTCTCGATCCTGTTTGAGCCGCTTCCACCAATAAGAATAATTCGCTGTGCTCGCGGTCCATGTCCCGAGCTGCTCCGCTGTCAAATCGATCTGATCGAGAAAGGAGGTGAGGTTGTTGACCGATTCATTGACCGGCTGCTTTTCTTGAGGGAGACCCACTTGCTTTGCCTTCATCAATTCTCTAAGGTAATTTGGGCCTCCTGCTTTCGACCCGCCCCCAATGCTAGAGGCTTTGCAGCCGCCAAAGGGCTGGCGCCGTACAATCGCCCCAGTGATCCCCCGATTGATATAGAGATTTCCTGCTTCGATCGTATCAGTCCAAATGATTTGCTCTCTTGCGTCGAGACTCTGAAGCCCTGAAGTAAGTCCATACGGGACGCTATTGGCAATCTCCAACGCATGGCGAAGATTGTCGGCTCTCATGAGGGAAAGTACAGGACCGAAAAGTTCTGTCATGTGAGTGAAACTGCCAGGTCGAACTCCTAATTTGATTCCAGGACTCCAAAGAGCCGGATTATGTGAGTCTTGAACCGGCTCGAGAAGCCACTCTTCCCCCTCTTCCAAGGTAGTGAGTGCCCGTTTGAGAACTCCCTCAGGCTCATGGATGAGAGGGCCGATCTTCGAGGTGAGATCCCAACTTGGCCCCACTTTCAGACTGGCGGCCGCCTCTCGGAGCGATCTCAAGAAATGGGGATCATCGTAAACCTCTGCTTCAAGAACGGCGAGAGAGGCTGCAGAACACTTTTGCCCCCCATTGCTAAAGGCTGATTGAAGAAGGTCTTTGATCGCTAAATCTCGATCGGAAAGAGCAGTGATGATCATCGAATTTTTCCCCCCTGTTTCAGCAGCAAGATCGAGGTCAGGGCGCATCTTTAAAAATTTCTTCGCAGTAGAGGTCCCTCCAGTGAGAACCACGCAATTGACCCGATGGTCGCGGATGAGGTCGCTCCCAGCTCCCTCGCCAGAACAGGGGAGAAATTGAAAGACTTCTTTCGGGATCCCCGCATCCCAGATCGCTTTTGCCAGATGCCAAGCGACAAGGACTGTGTCAGATGAGGGCTTGAAAAGGACGCAATTGCCAGCAGCAAGGGCTGCGAGAATCCCTCCAGCTGGAATCGCGAAGGGAAAATTCCAGGGAGAGGCAACGAGAACTGTCCCCTTTGGAGTCCATTCGATATCTTTCATCAATGACATCTTTTCCATCTGCCGCCGGTAGTATTCGGCAAAATCGATCGCCTCAGAAACTTCAGGATCTGATTCTCCAACCGTCTTCCCCCCATCGATCATCATCGCTCCGATGAATTCTCCCCTGCGGGCTCGAAATTTTTGAGCGACTGCAGCCAAGAGTTGACTTCGATGCTCTACCGTGGTGGATCTCCACTCTTTCTCGTGCCCTTTAGCACATTTGAGGGCCTCATCGATGTGGTGCTTGTGGGCTTTTGCATACATGTAAAGCGGCTTTACATTGGAAATATCATTGGGGCTTCGGCCGATTCCTTCCTCATTGTCATAGAGCTCTTGTCCTCCGATGACGAGGGGAATCGCTTTGGGTTTGACTTGCTTCCAGTGGTGGGCGATCTCTTCAGCCCATTTTCTATTTTGGGGAAGAGAAAAATCGGTATCGGCTTCGTTGTCAAAGGGAGCCTTAGGATCGTGGTGAGGAGGTTGCAGTTGCCGATTTTGGGTTCTTCGGGGGGATGTGGAAGCTTTTTCCATTTCATCGCAGCTTTGAGAAAAGAGGGCTGTTTGCTGATCCCAGCTTTCAGTTCCAGGTCTCAGGCCAAAGACGTGGCGGAGAAAATTTTCGGGGCCTGTGTTCTCATCTAAACGGCGCACCAGATAGGCAATCGCATGTTGAAACTCTTGACTTGTTGCAACAGGGCAGTAAAGAAGCATATCTCCCGTCAATTTTTGGACGACTCGTCGAATGTGGTCGGCCATCCCCTCAAGCATTTCAAAACCGGTGTAAGATTCTACCTCATTTTCTAAACGGAGGAGCATCGCAAAAGCGATGTCGAACAAGTTATGGCTTGCGATCCCGAGGCGGACGGCTCTCGCGTTTTCCCTGATGCACCCGTAAGCCACCATTCGT
>CAZIML010000005.1:16595-17304 GCA_964540255.1 uncultured bacterium | reverse complement strand
GCCCGCGCCAACTCCAGCGCCCAGGCAACGTCCAAGAGGTTGTGGCTTGCCACACCGACGTGGACGGCGTCGATCCGATCCGGACGGAGCGCTGCGTCGACCATGCGTTTGTAGTTGGCGTCGACGTCAAGCTTTGTCGTATAGGGGGCTTGGGGCCATCCTTTGAGCGACGCTTCGAATTGCTCCATCGCTAGGTTGGCTCCTTTGACAATTCGGATTTTAATAGGCGCTCCCCCATTTTTGATCCGTTTTTTGGCCCAATCGGTGAGGATTTTCTGAAAATGGTGGGAATCGGGCAGATAAGCTTGCAAAACGATTCCAGCAGAGTAAGAGTGAAACTCAGACAGATCGAGCACCTTGCAGAAAGCGGTCACAGTGAGATCGAGATCTCTGTACTCCTCCATATCGAGGTTGATGAATTTGTATTCGGGGGACTTCATCGCAGCCCGGTAGAGAGCTTTGAGCCGGTCGGCAATCGCATCGACTGTAGCATCAAAGGCAAGAAGGTTGATTTGACTGAAAATGGTCGAGATTTTGACCGACATGTAATCGATGTCGGGATTTTTTAGATCTTCGAGATAGGTATGGAGCCGTTTTTTCGCTTCGGCTTCACTCAAAATCGCCTCTCCGAGATGGTTGAGGTTCTGTCGCACCCCTTCCTCACTTCTTAGTTTGAATCTGAAACGTAAATAAATTTACGGCATGCTAC
>CAZIML010000005.1:7153-16585 GCA_964540255.1 uncultured bacterium | reverse complement strand
TTCTTCGTTTGAGGTGTTTTTCAAGAGGAGCTGCTTCTCCAGGCAAAATCACCTGTTCGGTTTGTTTTCTTAGAGCTTGTGTTGCGAGGGGGACCAAAAACTGCGCGATCGACGGGCCGAGCATTCGAAAAGCAAACAGTTCGCTTCGCTTGAACCAATCGAGGTATTGGGGAATGCCGAGTTGATTGAGGAGATAGATCATCTGGTCGGCCACCCGCTCATGAGAAGCGCTCCGGAAGCATTGGTCGGTCATTGCGGTGGTAAAGGCCTTCCCAATGGGATCTTGCATGAGTCTTGAAAGCTGTTCATGGATCGCTTTTTCGGAAGAGGTCATCGTTCTCGCAGCCTCTTGCAGCATGATAGCTGCCAGCTCCATCGACAGTCGTTTCCGCTCTTCAGTCGTTTGGGGTTTTCCCTTTACGCTATCGAGAATTTCTATTGCTTCATCAAGATATGTCATGATCTAACCCATGTTCTATACACCCCTTATACTCAATCAATAGTAAGGTTGCGATCTTTTTTTTTGTGGGACAAGTGAGGAAAATCCAATTTCAGATATACTCAAGGACATGGCTCGCTTTTTCCTATTTCTCCTTCTTTCGTTTTCACTCTGGGGACAAGTTTCTTGCGGAGTCGACGTTTTTTTTGAAGGAGAAACCCATCTTTCTTTGCTCAAAGGGAAGAGAGTCGCAATCTTGACCAATCACACCGGCGTCGACAGTCAGATGAGATCGACTCTGGAACTGTTTCAAAAACAGGCGAATGTGACGGCGATCTTTTCTCCTGAGCATGGGTTGAAGGGACAACATTATGCTTGGGAGTCGGTGAAGCATGGAGATGAAAAAGGGGTAGTCGTCTACAGCCTTCACGGAGAAACCAGGCGCCCGAAACCTGAAATGCTCAAAAATATCGATGTTTTAGTCTACGATATTCAATGCACCGGAGTGAGAGCTTACACCTACTCGACGACTCTCTATTACACCATGGAAGAGGCGGCAAAACTTGGAATCGAAGTGATCGTTCTCGACCGCCCCAATCCGATCAACGGGGTGATTGTCGACGGCCCTATGCTCGAAGAGAAATGGCGCTCGTTCATCGGCTATGTGAATGTCCCTTACTGCCATGGAATGACGATCGGGGAGCTCGCCCAATTTTTCAATGCTGAATACAATGTGGGTTGCAAGCTCAAAGTGATTCCCATGAAAGGATGGGAGAGATCGATGAGCTATCGCGACACAGGCCTTGCTTGGATTCCTCCCAGCCCCAACGTTCCAGAACCTGACACCCCCCTTTATTGCCCCTCCACTGGGATTTTAGGAGAGCTCCACATGCTGAATATCGGCATCGGGTTCACCCTTCCTTTCAAAGTCGTTGGCGCCCCATGGGTCAATGGAGCCGATTTTGCAGAAAAGCTCAACGGACAGAAATTGCCCGGAGTCCGCTTCCAACCCTTTCATTTCCGCCCCTTTTGGGGTTTATACAAAGGAATTGATTGCGAAGGAGTTTTGATTCAGATCACCGATGCCAAAATATATAAACCCCTCTCGGTTCAGTATCTTTTGCTCGGAATGCTCAAGAGTTTGTATCCCAAAGAGTTCACTGCTAGGCTCGCCGAAAAAGCAAGCCGCGATCTTTTTTGCAAAGCGAACGGCACAGAGGCCGTTTTCGAGATTCTCCAAAATGAGAAGTATCCTGCCTGGAAGTTGATCGAACTCCATAAAAATGAACGGGAAGCATTCCTTGAAAAACGGAAAAAGTACCTCCTTTACAAGTAATCAAGGATATATTTTTCTTCTCTGAAATTACTCACAGTCATATAAAGATCTGGTTAACATCAATTCAATTGGAGGTTAATTATGCCCTGTTTGTTGGTTGTTGAAGATGATTTAGGCACTGCGGCGTTGTTGGCAAAGCAGCTAGAGCTCTGCGGCTGTTCTCGGGATCGGTATGCGATCGTAGCTGATGCAGAGAGCGCTAGAAGCGCTCTCCTTGGGCGTCAATTCTTTCAATATTCGCCCGAAAAGCATCAGTTTAGGAGGGCATGGGGCACCGTTTTTCATGCGGTGATTTGGGATAACACATTCCCCAAGAAAATCGGCGATCGACCTCTGGCTGACATGGGGCTGCAAACAATTTATGAGGTGGCTTCCCAGGTGAAAGAGCCTGTTCGAAGTCACTTTGTCATGCATTCGTCCGATGCGGCAGATCATTTTAGCGAGGCGAAGCAACAGGGGAAAATCAGCGAAATCTGGCCTAAAGCGATCCCCATTCGCCTCTTGAGAGAGCATCTGCAGGCGTGGGGTATTAGCACTCAGAGCTGATATTTGCTAAAACAGTTGACTAAATCAACCCCCTTGATTATGATGGGCTCAAAAAAATGGAGGCACACATATGGTTAAGAAAATTAAACCTCTCGGAAACCGGATTGTCGTTAAGCGGCAAGAAGCAAAAACAACGAAAGGGGGAATTCTTCTTCCCGAAACTGCACAAGAAAAACCGCGCCAAGGCGAAGTTGTCGCAGTCGGCCCTGGCAAGGTGGATGAAAAAGGGAAGGCTCACCCAGTTGAACTCAAAGTGGGCGATCAGATCCTTTTCTCTTCTTATTCTGGAACCGAATACAAAGCAGATAGCGTTGACTATTTGATTCTCTCTGAAGAAGATGTTCTCGCTGTGTTGGGAGGTTAATCATGGCCAAAATGCTCAAATTTAATGATGAAGCTCTCAAAGCGATTTTAAAAGGAGTGAAAACTCTTGCGAAAGCGGTGATTGTCACTTTGGGCCCAAAAGGGCGGAACGTGGTGATTGGAAAAGATTTTGGCTCTCCTTCTTCTACGAAGGACGGAGTGACTGTGGCCAAGGAAGTGGCTCTCAAAGACAAGTATGAGAACATGGGAGCGCAGCTTGTGAAAGAAGCGGCGTCGAAAGCTTCCGATACAGCGGGTGATGGAACCACTACAGCGATCGTTCTCGCAGAGGCGATCTTCAGCGAAGGGGTGAAAAACGTCAGCGCTGGAGCCAACCCGATGGATGTGAAACGGGGCATCGACAAGGCTGTGAAAGCGATTGAAGAGGCACTCGATCGGATGGCCAAACCGATTCAAACTCCAGAAGAAATCCAACAGATTGCCTGCATCTCGGCGAACAACGATGTTGCAATTGGCGCCATCATTGGGCAAGCGATGCAAAAAGTGGGCAAAGATGGGATCGTCACCATCGGCGAGGCGAAAGGGATCGAAACGACTCTCGATGTCGTTGAAGGGATGCAGTTTGATAAAGGGTATATCTCCCCCTATTTCATCACCAATGGAGAGAAAATGAGCGTCGAGTTTGACCGGCCCCTCATTCTCATTACCGATAAAAAACTATCGAGCGCGAAGGAGTTGGTCCCCATTTTAGAAAAAGCGATGGAAAAAGGATCTCGTCCTCTCTTGATTGTGGCTGACGATGTCGATGGAGAGGCTCTTGCCACTCTCGTCGTGAATAAAGTGAAAGGGGGGCTCCCCATTTGCGCAGTCAAAGCTCCTGGTTTTGGCGATCGACGAAAAAGCATGCTTGAAGACCTTGCGATCTTGACTGGAGCCACAGTGATTTCAGACGAACTCGGCTACAACATTGAAGAAGTGGGCGTCGAAGTTCTTGGAAGCGCGAAAAAAGTCAAGATCTCTAAAGAAGACACAACCATTGTCGATGGTTCTGGAAAGGCGAAAGAGATTCAAAAAAGAGCAGCTCAAATTAAAGCAGAGCTGAGTCAGCCCAATGTTTCAGACTATGATCGGCAAAAACTGGAAGAGAGACTCGCGAAGTTCCTCGGCGGCGTTGCGGTCGTCAATGTGGGAGCGGTCACTGAAACAGAGGCGAATGAGAAAAAAGATCGGATCGAAGATGCTCTTCACGCAACGAGAGCCGCGGTTGCTCAAGGAATTGTCCCTGGCGGCGGCGTAGCATTGATCCGCGCTTCGAAGGCGCTCGATAAGCTCAAGCTCAAAGGGGACGAACTGATCGGTCTAGAGATCGTTCTGAAAGCCTGCTTTGCTCCTGCAACTGCGATTGCCAATAACTGCGGCAAAATGGGGCAGATGATCGCGGAGAAGATCTCTGAGCAAGAGGGTTCTTTTGGCTACAATGGATTGACCGATGCCTTCTCTGACTTAGTCAAAGATGGAGTGATCGATCCGGTGCTGGTGACAAAAAGCGCGCTTGTTCATGCGGCATCGATTGCAGGCATGTTGATCACGATTGCTGCGATGATCACCGATAAGCCCGAGCCCAAGAAAGCTGCTGCGGCTCCAGCCCCTGGAATGGGTGGCATGGGCGGCATGGGTGGAATGGGAATGGGTGGCATGGGTGATTTTGGCGGAATGATGTAACAAAAAAAGGGCGGGGAATTACTCCCCGCCTTTTTCCATGGATTAGTTCAAACGGCGCTGAATGTCGCCAAGCACTCCATTTGCCTCTTCTCTACTTAGCCCTCTGTTTCCTAACCCGCTATTTCGAATCATATTCAAGATACTGATTTTAAAAGAAACGAGTTCACTCACGTGGTCACTGTCGAGAGCTGCGTAAATCAAACCCAATTTGATATTTGGGTCTTCATTTCCGTCGATAATCTCTCTAATTACCCTCTGCAGTCGTCTTTCTGTATTGGCAATTGCGAGCGATTCGACAACCGCCGCTTGAAGGGGTACGTCTTGAAAGCCAGCTCCTGCTGGTGCACCTACATGATCATCCACATCAATGAGTCGTTCTCCTCGCTCTTCCGGCTCAACCTCTGGGATTGGCGCGATCGTTCGATTCAAGTACCAGGCGGCTCCGGCCATAATGGTTCCGGTGGTTGCCCAATTGAGGGCAGTCAATGGGTTGTTGTGTGCATACTCGGCAATTGCCGGCAAAGCGACAGAGAGAGCGGCGCTTGCGACAGTTCCAACGGCTACCACTGCGGCTGCCCCACGTGAACAAATTGCATTTTTTATGTTTTGAAATGAAATGCTCATATTACTCCATAAGTTATTATTATGTAGTTATTATACATCAAGTAAATGATTTTTTATATCAAACTAATTATTTTATTATCCCAGTTTGAACACAAACCCAACCCATTCACCTTGCTTGTGTTGCGCAACGAGGCTCCATCCCCACTCTTTGGCCTGGGCCAGATAGGCTCCTTTCTGAGTGAAGAGAATCCCAGAAACAATCCAGAGCTTAGCCAAAGAATTGAGTCTTTGGGGAGCAAATTGCCGCTGCTCGGGAAGAATCATGTTCATCAGGAGGATGTTTTTCAGGGGCAGTTTCTGGGGGAGTTTCTTTGTGAAGAGGGCCTTCAGGTGGTTGAGCTTCCGATTTTTTCTCGCATGTTTGAGCGCCTCTTCATCGATGTCGATCCCGATCGCCGATTTGGCCTTCAGGAGGAGGGAGGCGAGGGCGAGGATGCCGCTCCCTGTTCCGATATCGATGACCGACTGGTGAGGGACATGCTTTTTCATCATCTTCATCATGAGGGCGGTCGTTGGGTGGGAAAGGTCGCCAAATCCAGGGCCGGGGAGAAGAAGAAGGGTTTTTTCTCCCACCTTGATGTGGGCTTTTCCCTCTTTGAAATTTTTTGCGAAGAGGGCCCACTGTTCCTCCCAGTCAATCTCATTCCAGGGCTGTTTTCTCATTGATTCTTCCAAAATGAGGGGAGGAAGAGGAGAAGGACGACAAAAAATTCAAGACGTCCGAGGAGCATCCAGAAGGTGGCGGCAACTTTTGAAAAGGGAGAGAGGAAGGCGACCGATTCGGTAGGCCCTGCCGCACGGAAAGCAACGCCGACGTTGTTGAGAAAAGAGGCGATGAGGCCAAGGGCTGTTTCTGGATCGACTCCGTCGAGAACTAAAGAGATCGTTCCGATCGCCGTGAAAAGGGCAATGATGCAGAAAAAGGAGAGGACGGTGAGGGCATTTTTATCATCCACTTCGGTTTTTCCGATGTAGAGCTTCCGGACGCTGTCGGGGCGGAAAATCGATTCAAGGCGATGGAGGAGAATTTTGTAGGCGATATAAAAACGGGAAGTTTTGATCCCCCCTGCAGTCGATCCCGACATCCCGCCGACAAACATCAGAAGGAGCATGAACATTTGGGGAGCAAAGGGCCAAAGATCGTAATTGGCTGAATAAAATCCAGTGGTCGTCTGAAATGAGAGAGCTTGAAAACTCCCTTGTCGAAAAGCTTCGGAGATCCCCATCGTCGGTATGAGAAAAATGGAGAGAGCGGAGCAACCGAGAGCTGCGATGATGAAAAAAAGAAAGAAGTCGGGGACGTAAATGCGGAAAAATTTGAACCGGAGAATGTGGAAATAGAGAGAAAAGTTGATGCTTCCTAAAATCATAAAGGCGATCACGATCGATTCAGTGGCGTAGCTATTGTAGCTTTGAATGCTGTCGTTCCGCACCGAAAATCCGCCGGTCGAAATGGTCGAAAGAGAGGTGCATAGGGCATCAAAAAAAGGGATCGAGGGATTGGTCCAAACGAGGAGAGCGATCATGAGGAGTGTGAGAGAGGCGTAGAGTTTCCAGAGTTTCGAAGAGGTTTCCCGGATGCGGGGAGAAATTTCATCTTTAATCGGCCCTGTCGTCTCCATTTGATAGAGAAATTTTCCACCGACGCCGAGAGCGGGGAGAACCGTGAGGAAGATGACGACGATCCCCATGCCGCCGATCCACTGGAGAAGGCTCCGCCAAAGGAGGAGCGCTTTGCTCACCGCTTCGATCCCCGTATGGAGGATGAGTCCTGTTTCTCTTTCTCGTATAGGGGGGACGGTCCCATAGTAGGTATAGGTTTTCCCTGGAACATGAAGATTGGTGAGATGGATCGGGATTTCTTCTCCAGTGAGGAGATTATAGGCTTTTGGGCAAAGGGTTGTGGCTCCCGTCGTTGTGAGTCCCGACATCGCTTCGAAATAGGCATCGAGTGGAGAAAGGGTTTTGCTGAACGAGAAAGGAAGGGAGCTGATGAGAGAGGTGATGATCCAGAGAAAAACGACGAGGAGGATGCTCTCTCTCCGATAGACAAGTTCTGGGGCTTTTCTTCCAATGAATCGGAGGAAAAGAGCTAAAATCAGCGCGGTCGTGAGAGTGTAAAGGAACGGGAGAGTCGTATGGGGCTGCGGATGAGAGTCGGAAAGGAATTGGTAGTAGGCGGCAACCGTTGTGGGAACCAGGAGAAGCGCTGAGAGGTAGAAGAGATACTTGCTGATGATTTTTGCGTAAATCATTAGTGGAAGAGTTGTTGGAGTTTCGGAATTTGGATCGGATGGCAAATTGCAATCACGATGTCTTCAGGACACAAGACTCGATTTCCTCGCCCAATCATCACTCTTCCTTGATTTTCGATCACAGCGATCAAAATTCCTTTCGGAAGTTCGAGGTCGGCGAGAGGAATTCCAACAACTTTCGAAGAGGCGGAGACTTTTAATTCGATGATTTTTGCGGCGTCGCAGCTGACGGAGGCAACCGAGAGGGTGGTCTCCTCATCGAGGATCGAGAGAATCCGATTGGCGACGTTAACGCGGGGAGAAAGAGCAGGGAGAACACCCACTTTTTCAAGAATCGGCCCGATTTGTCCATTTGTGATTTGAGCGATCGCTTTAGGCGAGCCCAGCTCTTTAGCGAGGGAGGCAATCAAAAGATTGGTCTCGTCAAAATGGGTGCAGCTAATGAATGCATCGGCATCTTGCACCCGTTCCGCTCGTAGTAGTTGAGGATCTCTTCCATCGCGATTGATGATCGTCGCGTGAGGAAGCGTTTCCGCTAAAAATTCAGCGCGGGCTAGATTTTTTTCGATGATCCTCACCCCGATTTTTTGCTGCGAGAGGAAATAGGCGAGATGAACGGCAACGGGAGAGCCCCCCACGATCACGACAGAGCGAGTAGTGCTTTCTGGAGTATGAAAAATTTCACCCAGTCTGTGCATCACTTTTGCCTCGCCCACGAGAGTGAGTTGGTCGCCCGGAAGGATGTGGTCGTCTCCATGGGGGATCAAGATGATCTCTTCCCCATTTCCTTTCCTCCGGATGAGTCCTGCGATCAGCTCGTCGGGAAGATGGAGCTTTTTGATGGGAGTCCCTCCTCGGTCCCATCGATCGGGGATTTGGATTGTCCTCATTTGGATCGCCCCATGGGCAAAGTGCTCTGCTGCTAAATCCCAAGGGTGGATCACCATTTTGCAAAGATCTTGGGCGGCTAAAATTTCTGGGCCGATGAAATAGTCGACGTAGAAGAGGCGCTTGAAATCTAGGCGCGAATGACTGAGATAATCTCTCCCTCGAACCCGCGCAACTGTTTTCGGAAATCCTAAGTTTTTTGCGATGGAGCAAGAGACTAAGTTGGTTTCATCGTCGCCCGTCGCCGCGAAAAAGAGGTGAGGCTGATATTCGATGAGATCTTCGAAGAGTTTGTAGCTCGGTGCGATCCCATGGATGGTTGCCACATCAGCTTCTCTCGATGCTTTTTCGAGTGCTTTCGAATCTTGATCGATCAAAATCACGTTGTGCTCTTCTTGAGAGAGGGTCGACGCGACGTACGATCCTGTTTTTCCTGCCCCTAAAATCACAATGTTCATAGAATTGATCTCTTTATGCTAAACTGAACCCTACTATGAAAAAGCATTCCATATCAACGATTGTCAACTTCTGTTCCAACGAAAGCCGTTTCATCAAGGCGACTCTCGAGCAGGCAAGTCTCTTTTCTCAACAGGTCATTGTACCTGTTTGCGACCATTTTTTCGATGGAACCTCAGAAAATCGCCCCCTGCTGGAGCAAATTTACGCCGCCTTTCCAAACTGTCTCTTTGTAGAATATCCCTACATCCCTCAAAAAGTCCCCAAGAAAATTTGGAAACAAGTAGAGCCGGCCCATTTTTGGCACAGTTTGTCGAGGCTGATTGGCTACTCATTTCTCGATGAAGAGGTGGATACAGTTCTTTTCCTCGATGCCGATGAGGTGCCCGACGGGCGCCGCTTTGCAAGCTGGCTCGATTCGAGCGATTATAAGCACCACACCACGTTGAAGCTTGCCAATTACTGGTACTTTCGAGATCCAGCCAATCAATCACTCCATTTTGAAGATTCGGTCGTTTTGGTCCAAAGAAGAGCGCTTGAAAAAGAGATTCTCCTCCATCAAGAAGAGCGGGACGCCATTTATAATCTTCTCCCCGGCCCCAAGCGGAGAAACGTCACCGGCGCCGACGGCCACCCGATGTTCCATCACTATAGCTGGGTTCGGACATATGACGAGATGTTGAAAAAAGTGAAGGCCTGGGGGCACAAGGGAGACCGAGATTGGGTCTCATTGGTCAATCAAGAGTTTGCCTCTCCTTTCCGCGGAACTGACTTTATCCATGGGTATCGCTATACGACCGTTGGGGGGGGGGGGGGGGGGGGGGGGGGGGGGGGGGGGGGGG
>CAZIML010000005.1:0-7118 GCA_964540255.1 uncultured bacterium | reverse complement strand
CTCGATCCCCCCCAATTTGAGCCCAAAGGGGCTTCCCAGGTAAAAAAAATCGGAGCCGACCAGGTATTAAAACTGATAAAAAATAAAAAGAGCTGGAACTTTCTTGATTTTTAGCCTAAAACAAGAGATGATAGCTCCATCTCTTTTGCACTGGTAGCTCAGCTGGATAGAGTACCTGGCTACGAACCAGGGGGTCAGAGGTTCAAGTCCTCTCCAGTGCAATGATTATTTTTAAATTTCCATTCGGTCCCTTCAAGACCAACGCCCTTCTCATCGGCTGCCCCCGAACGAAAAAAGGAGCGGTGATCGATCCCTCATTTGGTTCATCAGGCCCTATTTTGGAAAAAGCCGCTGAACTGGGACTTGTGATTGAAAAAATTCTTTTGACCCATTCCCACTGGGACCATTTTGCAGACGCAGCCGCTCTAAAAGGAAAGATTCAGGCTCCCCTTTACGTACACATTCTCGATGCAAAAAATTTGGAACATCCTGGCTCCGATGGCATTCCCCTCTTCGTCCCGATCACCCCCGTAAGCCCCGATCACTACCTCAACGACGGGGACATTGTTGAAGTGGGCGATTTGTTGCTCCAGGTGATCCACACACCCGGCCACTCTCCGGGAAGCGTCTGTTTTTATGAGAAAAACGAGAAAGTGCTCCTCTCTGGCGACACCCTCTTTCAAGGGAGCATCGGCAATCTTCAGCTCCCCACTGGCAATCCAAACCAGATGTGGCAGAGCCTCGAGAAGCTCGCCCTTCTTCCTTCAGACACCCGCGTCGTCCCGGGACATGGAGCCGATACAACGATTGGAAAAGAAACCTGGCTCCCCAGAGCCAAAGAATTATTTGCGGAGTGAAGATATGCCCTTGGTTGGAAAAAAAGCCCCAGAATTTAAAGCAAAAGCGGTTGTCAAAACCCAAATTGTCGAGATGAATCTCTCTGACTACATTGGAAAATATGTGGTTTTCTTCTTTTACCCTCTCGATTTTACCTTTGTCTGCCCTACTGAGCTTCATGCCTTTCAAGAGAAGCTGGGAGAGTTTGAGAAGCGGGGCGCCCAGCTCATCGGCTGTTCAATCGACAGCTGCTATTCCCATGCGGCATGGCTCAACACTCCGAAAGCGAAGGGGGGCATCGAAGGGATCGCCTATCCGATCGTCTCTGACATCCACAAGTCGATTTCGAGAGCGTATGAAGTGCTCAAAGAAGAGGAAGGGATTGCCTATCGGGGCCTTTTTCTGATCGACCGGAATGGAATTGTTAGGCACCAGCTTGTCAACGACCTTCCCCTCGGCCGCTCAGTCGACGAAGTGATCCGTCTCTTGGACGCCCTCATTTTCCACGAAAAGCATGGCGAAGTGTGCCCTGCCAACTGGAAGAGCGGATCCAAAGCGATGAAGCCCACCGATCAAGGCCTTGTTGAATATTTTCGTTAATCTTGACAGATCCCTCTCGGATCGAGTATTCGGGAGGGAATGGGACAGTTCAGAAAAGAATCAGACAGCATGGGAACCGTCGATGTTCCCTCAGATGCCTATTACGGCGCACAAACCAAGAGATCTCTAGAGCATTTTTCGATCGGGCGCGATCTCATGGCCCCTGAGCTCATTTCCGCCTTCGGCTATTTGAAAAAAGCCTGCGCCCTTGTCAATCACGATCTCGGAAAGCTCGATGAGAAAAGAACCAAGCTCATCGTCAGAGCTGCTGACGAAGTGATTTCAGGGAAGCTGAGCCCCCATTTTCCCCTTCATGTGTGGCAAACGGGAAGCGGGACCCAAACCAACATGAACGTGAACGAAGTGATCTCCAATCGAGCCATAGAAATCGCCGGCGGCAAAATGGGGAGCAAAGATCCGATCCACCCGAACGATCATGTCAACATGTCTCAGTCGTCCAATGACACATTTCCCACAGCGATGCACATTGCTGCTGCGATGGAAATGGGACCCTTGATTGAAGCGCTCAAGAGCTTGAAAGGAGCCCTCGAGCAAAAAGAAAAAGAATTTCGGGGCATCGTCAAAATTGGGAGGACCCATCTTCAAGACGCCACCCCCATCACCCTCTCTCAAGAGTTTTCCGGATATGTCTCATTGCTCGACCGGAATATCCACCGGATCGAAGAGGCGCTCAAAGGCCTTTATGATTTAGCCATCGGCGGGACCGCTGTCGGAACTGGACTCAACGCTCCCCCCCATTTTAGTGAAAAAGTGGCTCAAAAATTGACCGAACTTACCGGCCTTCCCTTTCGGTCCCACCCCAATAAATTTGCAGCCCTCTCTTCCCATGATGAGATTGTGTTTGCCAGCGCCGCCCTCAAGACAACCGCTGGCGCCATGATGAAGATCGCAACCGACATCGCCTGGCTCGGATCGGGCCCCCGATGCGGCCTCGATGAGTTGAAATTGCCTGAGAATGAGCCAGGCTCTTCGATCATGCCCGGCAAAGTGAACCCCACTCAATGCGAAGCCGTCAACATGGTAGCGATCCAAGTCATGGGGCATGATGCAGCCATCGGATTTGCCGGCTCTCAAGGAAATTTTGAACTCAATGTCTTTAAACCCCTCATGATCTTTAATCTACTCCGTTCTATCTTAATCTTAAGAGACTCGGCCCACAGCTTCGAAAAATATTGCATTCGAGGGATCGAAGTCAGAAAGGAAACCCTGTCTCGATATGTAGAAAATTCACTCATGCTTGTGACGGCCCTCACTCCGCTCATCGGGTACGACAAGTGTGCAAAAATCGCCCATCTCGCCTACAAAAAAGAAATTTCCTTAAAAGAGGCAGCCGTCGAGCTCGGTTATTTGACCGCCGAAGAGTTTGACCGGCACGTCATTCCCAAAAAAATGACTGAATGTTAATCGCTCGCGGTGAGATAGTCGTAGAGATCTTTCTGATTGGTGATCAGAAGGCTTTTGTGGATTTGGCAAATCGAGTTTGAGGCAGAGAGAATTTCTGGATCGCCCACCCCAGGAAGGCAAAGGGCATGGATCTGTCTCACTTTCTCTCGATCCCCCAAGTATTTGAACCCATGATGATAGTCGAGATGGCTAAATCCCTCTTCAGCCACCCGGAAGTAGATCAACTCTCGATTGTAGAGGATCGCCTGCACTGCAAAGAAGAGCCCTTGGCTCTCCCCAGGAGGATTGCCCAAAAGATCGAGCAATTGAGGAAGCTGCCGAAGCCGGTGAGGCACTTTGTAGGCCCCTTTCTCCGCTTCGCCAAAAAGTACGATCACTTGCTTCATATCCCCCTGAATATCCAGGAGAGATTTTTATTTCAACTGAGATCAGATTCTTCAGGCTATTTCTGTGACTGCTTGATCTCTTCCTCGATTTCAAGGAGGCGGTTGTACTTGGCGATCCGTTCGGATCTGCAGAGCGATCCCGTCTTGATCTGACCGCATCCATAGGCTACCGCAAGATCGGCAATGGTCGTATCTTCCGTTTCCCCAGAACGGTGGGACATCACTGTTTTATAGCGGTGCTTTTGAGCGAGTTGAATCGCCGCCGCCGTCTCTGTGAGCGTTCCAATTTGATTCACCTTGATCAAAATCGCATTCGCGACGTGAAGGTCGATCGCTTTTTGAAGAAAACGGGTGTTCGTCACAAAAATATCATCCCCGACGAGCTGGATTCTGGCCCCAAGCTTCTTTGTCAGCCGCTCCCAACCAGCCCAATCATTTTGATCGAGCCCATCTTCAATCGAATCGATCGGATAACGGTCGACAAGCTGGGTGAGATAATCAATCTGCTCGTCGGTCGTTTTTCCACTATATTTGCCGTTTTTGTAAAACTCGGAAGAGGCTGGGTCGAGAGCGATCGTGATTTGCTCTTTAGGGCGGTAGCCCGCTTTTTCAATCGCCTCGAGGATGAGATCGAGCGCCTCTTCATGAGACTTGAGACGGGGGGCAAAGCCTCCTTCGTCGCCCACTGCGGTCGATAAGCCTTTTTTCTTCAGAAGGCTTTTGAGGACGTGGAAAGTTTCTGCCCCGTAGCGGAGCGCTTCTCGGAAAGTGGGGGCGCCGATGGGGCGGATCATAAACTCTTGAAAGTCGAGGCCGTTGTCCGCATGGACCCCCCCGTTGATCACATTCATCATGGGGCAAGGAAGGAGGCGGGCCGTGGGACCGCCAAGGTAGCGGTAGAGGGGAACCCTTTTTGCTTGGGCGGCGCACTTGGCGGCGGCGAGCGAAACACCGAGGAGAGCATTGGCCCCTAGCCGCCCCTTGTTTTCAGTCCCATCGAGGGAGATCATCGCCCGATCGAGAGCCTCTTGTTCGAAGAGCGATTTCCCTTTGAGGAGTTGATGGATGGGGCCATTCACGTGGCTCACCGCTTGAAGAACTCCCTTCCCATTGTACCGTTTCGGATCGTTATCGCGCAGTTCAACCGCCTCATGCTCTCCCGTTGAAGCTCCCGAGGGAACAGCCGCTTGCCCGATAAACCCGTCGCTGGAGCGGACGGTGACCTTCAGGGTGGGATTGCCTCTTGAGTCGAGAATTTCAATCGCATGGCATAGTTCAATCAAGCTCATTGTTTTCTTTCCTTTTTGCCCAGTTGTCAGATCCGCCGGTCGCTTCATCAAGAAGAGTGCGGTACGATTCATATCTCATCGGAGAAATCTTCCCCTCCTCGAGTGCCTTCATGACACCGCAGCCCGGTTCAGTGATGTGATTGCAATCGGGATATTTGCAGTTGAGATGGCGAAACTCATAAAAGTGACCCACCACTTCCTCTTTTTGGAGTTTCCAAACTCCGAAGCTGCGCACCCCCGGGGTGTCGACGCAATAGCCCCCCTCAGGAAGAGGAAGGAGTTCTGCAGTGGTGGTGGTGTGGCTCCCTTTCGCTGTTTTGTGAGCGAGATCTCCCGTTTTTAATTGGAGCCCGAAGGCGGCGTTGATGAGGGACGACTTCCCAACGCCCGATTGGCCCGAAATGACCGAGGTTTTCCCCTTGAGAAGGGCTTTGAGCGCCTCGAACCCGGTTCTTTGATGGGAGCTGACCGATAAAATCGGAATCCCGATCGGCTCATAGGCAGCTAAAAAGTTTCGATATTCCTCTTTTTCCTCTAAGGTCGCAGTTTCAAGAAGATCGATTTTATTGATGACGATGATCGGGTGGATGTTCCCCTTTTCGGCTGCGATCAGGTAGCGGTCGACGAGGGCTGGCTTGAGAGAGGGATTGACCACTGATACAGTGATGATCGCTTGGTCGACGTTGACGGCGATGAGCTGCTCTTTGCGCCCCGTAATATCGGTTCGGGCAAGAGACGAGTAGCGCTCTTCAATAAGGGCAATCGAGCGCTCCGGGGTATACCAGACAAAATCGCCCACGGCGATCAAGTTTTTCGATTCCATCCGCTCTTTTTTTAAAAGACCCCTGAGAGTTGCTAAAAGGCGCGATCCATTCGCGTCAACCCAATACCCCTCCCCCGAGATCGCGACCACTCTGCCGCGGGTCCAGGAGGGATCGATCGTTTGAGCCGCTTTCTCTTCCTGGTCGCTTTTTTTAAACTTGGAGCGGTCGAGATTTTGGGCCTGCTTTCTCTCTTTCCGCGACGCTTTTCGGTCGCGCCCATGAAAATCTTCCTCGTAATCATATTCGCGGCTCATCGGGGCCTCATCGCATAAAGAAGGATCGCCCCTGAGGCGGCGACGTTGAGCGACTCGCTCTCGGGGTGCATCGGAATGGTGATTTTTCGAGCGGTGTTCTTTGACCAACTTTGCGCTCCATGTGCTTCGCTGCTCAGGATCAGGCCAAGAGGGGCTTTGAAGGACGCTTCCTCAAGAGGTGTTCCTTCGAGATCGGCCGTATAAAGATGGAGTTTGAGCGAGAGGATCTCGTCGGGACTCATCCGCGCATAGGGGAGATGGAAATGGGCCCCTTTCCCCGCCCGAAGCGCCTTGTCATTGAAGAGATCAACGGTTCCTGGTGTCAAAATCACTCCCTCCCAACCCAGCGCGAGAGCGGTTCGGAGAATCGTCCCTAGATTGCCAGGATCAGCCATCTGGTCGAGAATGACAAGAAATTTTTTTTCACTCAAGTCTTGCGGCGGAGGGAGAAAAACCTCGGCCGCCACCCCGTCCGGTTGATTCAGACCGGTGATTTTCTTCATCATTGCCTCGGAGACCAAATATTTTTCTCTCGCATCTATGGAAGAAGGTTCAATCGAGATCAAAACATCGACCTTTGCCTCCTGAACCATCCGCTCCCCAGAAATCAAAAGGCGCCCTGTTTGCTCTCGATAAGAGCGCTCCAAACGGAGTTCAAGCCAATGCTTGACAAGTGGATGTTGTAAACTCGTAATCTTTTTTGTTACCATCCAGAACAGTATGGCCGATTTCAAAATAAGTAAAAAGCCTCATCCTTCAGGATCCTTGTCCCGAAGGATCCTCATTGTAGCCATTCTTTTACTGGTGATCCCCCTCTTTTTCCAAACTTTTTTCCTCTACCAGCAAGAATATCATCAACAATTGGACGATGTGCAGGGGGACATGACCCTCCTAGCCAAGGAGCGGACCCACCTGATCGAGCAGCTCGTTGAGCTGGATTGGGCGATCCTCGACGGGGTGGACAGTTTGACCAATGTAAAGCGGTTTTACATTCAACGGATTCCCTTGCCGCCAGGGGTGGAGGACCATTTTCTCCTGGCGGGTCAACGGCAGCAGGCGCTCTTAGTCGGGAAAAAAGAATCGAGTTACAACGCTCTTGTGATGTCGATCCCATTTTCAACCATTGGGCGCGATCTGCCGAGCAGCTACCCGATCCGCATTTCTTTAAGCGATGCGCGGGGAAAGATTCTTTGGGAAAATCGGAAGATGGGGCAGAAAAAAGATCTGATCGTCGTGAAAGAGCCTCTTGGAGATACAGAGGCAACTCTCACCCTTTCCATTGAGAAAGAGCGATTTAAGTCGCTCCATTTTGAAACCTACATGTTCCGCTTTGCGAGCCTCCTCTTTTTTGTCGGAGTGATTGGAGGAGGCGCTGTCTATCTTTTCACTCGGCGGATTCAACGTCCCCTCAACCATTTGGTGAAGACGATGGAGCGGGTCTCTGAAGGAGGCGCACATGTGAGATATCAGCCTGACTGGATGGGGTTTGAGATCAATCAATTG
>CAZIML010000004.1:8480-26901 GCA_964540255.1 uncultured bacterium | reverse complement strand
AGGGATTCCCGGGTCCCATATCGACGAGCCCCATCGCTCTTTACGCCAGTTTGCAGCTTTGTTGAATCAGATGAACCTACTTATTTCAAACGACACAGGTCCTTTTCATCTCGCCTGTGCTCTGAACCGTCCGGTCCTTGGGATTTATTCATCGACTGATCCGGCCCTTTGCGGCCCCTACAAGGCGCCTAGAGCCCGGGTGATCGCTCAGCGAGCCGCCTGCGATCCTTGCCTAAAACGAAAATGCCGCCAACCCTTTTGCTTTCTCCGGATTGGTCCGGAGGAAGTGGTTGAAGCGGCATGTGCACTGCTCAAGAGCTAAGGATTTATTCCTCGGTTATTTACTCACTTCACCAAGTGAATCGCGGGATCATATTCCGCATCCATTGAATCAAATTGCCTTGCTCTCTTTGAGGGACTGCGTCAGCGGCTGGAGCACCTGCGGCTGGAGCAACTGGAGCACCAGCGTCAGCGGCGACTACGGCTGCTGCTGGAGCAACTGCGACTGGAGCAACTGGAGCACCAGCGTCAGCGGCGACTACGTCTGCTGCTGGAGCAACTGCGGCTGCGGCAGCGGCTGGAGCAACTGGAGCGGCTTGGGGCCTCGCCTTTAATAGTGCAGCTAGTGCTCCGGTCAACCCGAGGGCCACAAGAAGTTTAATGCCGGCTTCACTTTTAAAGAATGCCGGGAGAGTGCTCGAGAAGAACTTTCCAAGAGCAACTCCTACAGCAACTCCTGCCTTCTTAATTCCTAGTCCAGCCAATATGAATGCGTGACCTGCTGCAACTGGGGGTATAGCAAGCGACAAAACCACCGCAACGATAATAACAACGATGGCAACCCTTTCCCATTTTGTTTTGGTGTCCCAATGGGATGCTTTAAATTGTACAAATTTTCTATTGAAGGATGCAAGCCTTCCGATTGGTGCTGGTGCTGGTGCCACTACTGGACCTGCTGCTGGACCTGCTGCTGCTACTGCCATATATACTCCTTTAATTGTTTGTTTTTTGTTTGATAACAATCATACTAAATAATATCATTTAACTAAACTAAATTATTTAATCCCGTTATAATAAATTAATCAATTTCAACACCTTGCAAATATATTTTTTAAAAAATTGCCAAAAACCCCTCTCATTCAATACTCTGGAATTTATGAAAAAAACACTTGTCAATCGCGATCTCATCTCAATCAACGACTTTTCCAAAAAAGAACTTGAACTCATTCTTTCAACAGCAGAGCGGTTTGAGCGGGACAAGAGGACAGATCTTCTTCAAGGATTTATTTTAGCGAGCTGCTTTTTTGAACCATCGACCCGAACCCGCCTCTCGTTCGAGGCGGCGATGCATCGATTAGGGGGAAGTGTCATTGGATTTGCCGATGGCCATACCACTTCAGCTAAAAAAGGGGAGTCTCTTTATGACTCGATGCGGGTGATCGGTAATTATGCCGATCTGATTGTGATCCGCCATCCCGAAGAAGGGGCGGCAGCGATGGCAGCCCGAGCGACTGATAAACCGGTGATCAATGGAGGAGACGGGGCCAATCAGCACCCGACGCAAACTTTAGTCGATCTCTACACGATTCTTAAGTGCCAGGGGAAAATCGATCATCTCCATATTGGGATTGCGGGAGATTTAAAATATGGGCGGACGGTCCATTCTCTAGTTCTCGGATTATCCCACTTTGCGATCCATCTCCACCTCACCTGTCCTAAAAACTTGGAGCTTCCTCCCTCGATTCTTAATCTGCTTCAAGAGCGGGGGCTGCCAGTCACTATCCACAAAACATTTTCTGAGATGATCCCCCATCTCGATATCCTCTATATGACCCGGATCCAAAAAGAGCGTCTTCCCGAAGGACTCTTATTTGAAAACCGGTGTATGTTGAAGTCTGCAGATCTTCAGCGCGTAAAAGCAAACCTTCGGATCCTCCATCCCCTCCCCCGAGTTGATGAGATCGAGCAGACGATCGATGATACCCCCTATGCAGCCTATTTCGAACAAGCAGCCAACGCCCTCCCCGTCCGGATGGCCCTCCTAGCCCTTCTTTCCGGCAAATTCTAAATATCTTATCCCAATATTATATTAATGATATTACTTCATTTTGTTTATTAATTAAATTAAGTGTAAAATAAGTGACATAACTTAATAACAAAATAGAGGATAATATGGCAGCTTTACCATTTCCAGGCGTTTCATCAGCAGTAGCCCACCCACTCACCAACACCATCGAATTGTTCTCGAATGGGCGGAGCGCTGGAACCATCCAATGTCGGGACCAAAAAACCTTTATGGGATTCATCCCGGCAAGAGAAAGTTTTGCAAATTTTGTCGCCGAATTGAGAAACGCTCAAGTCGTAGTAGAAATTAGGGTTCCCCTTGTAGCAGCAATGGCTGCATTACGCCTCGGCAGTTAAATCCGCAAGAGTCTCCAAAGCCATTAAAAGGAAGTCCACAGCTTCCTTTTTTCTTTCAGAAGCAATTCTAAGATTTCCTCCTCCCTTTACTCATTGATAATTACCGCCATAGCGGCAAAAATTGGCACCCATCAACTTTTTCTCTATATAAATATGCTATGTTTGGGTAATTTTACTGTTATAGAAGGAAAAATCGATGGTTGATGGGATTAGAATCGGAAAAATAGTCCGATATCACAGGAAAAAGGCTGGCCTTTCCCAATTGGGCTTGGCCATGCTGTCTGGTGTTGGGAAGACGGCCGTTTTTGATATCGAACAGGGAAAAGAAACAGTGAGGCTGTTAACACTTGCGAAGGTGCTCGGCACTTTGAACATTCAAATCCGCTTTGTTGGGCCGTTGATGGGGGCTTTTGAAAGAGATGAAAAGAGCTAAAGTTTTTGTCGATGGGATCTACTCTGGCGATCTTGAAGAGCTCATCAAAGGAAAAGAGTACCGTTTTATTTATTTAGAAACCGGAGGAACGGTTTCTCTCACAATGCCTCGCTCAAAACGGATCTATATCTTTGACCACTTCCCCCCTTTTTTTGAAGGCCTTTTACCCGAAGGTCCAATGCTCTCAGCGCTTTTGAAGAAAAAAAAGATCGACCCGGACGACTACTTTGAACAGCTTCTTTGCATAGGGAAAGAAACGGTTGGGAATGTAACTGTGGAGCCTTCTTTATGAATCGTTGTCCAATTACCTACAAACCCTGTGGGAAAGAGCGCTATTCAAAGGAGGGGCTCAGACTCCTTTCTTCTCGGCTTCATGATCTGCAAGAATTTCCCTTTGGCAAAGAGGCGCAACTCGAATTAGCTCTCCAATTTGCTGATAAACTTTCATTTTCGGGTGTTCAAAGAAAACTGAATGCTCGACTCGCGGTCGAAGAAGAATTATTCATAGTCGTCCCGAGAAGAGGAAATTATATCATCAAACCTCAAAGTCCTGACTATGCAGAGCTGCCAGAAAATGAAGATTTAACCATGAAATTAGCCGATCTAGTCGGCATCGAAACCCCACCCCATGGATTGATTTACTGCAAAGATCGATCTTTGAGCTACTTCATCAAGCGGTTTGATATACGAGGAAAAGCAAGAAAAATATCTGTTGAAGACTTTGCTCAATTAGCCGGACTTTCTCGTGAAACTAAGTATGATTTTAGCATGGAAAAGCTCATCCCGATTATAGAACACTATTGCACATTTCCTCATCTCGAAAAGGTGAAGCTTTTTCAACTGACGATTTTTAGCTTTCTTATAGGAAATGAAGATCTCCACTTAAAGAATTTCTCGCTCGTCACTGATGGAGAAATCACCCAATTTTCTCCGGCCTACGATCTTGTCAATTCATCGATTGCCATCCAAACCAACGAGGAACTGGCGTTGACATTGAGGGGAAAAAGAAGTAAGTTGACCCATGATGATCTGGTGGACTACTTCGGCAAAGAAAGATTGGGGTTGAACGATCAAATCATCCAAGGTACATTAAAAAAATTTCAAAGTGCACTTGATGTTTGGACTCAGCTCATCGAAATCAGCTTTCTTTCTCCAATCAAAAAGAGGGCCTATTTAGAATTACTGAAAGGGCGAACGGAGAGGTTGTTTGATTCATGATTGAAATCGAGAAAGTTCAGACCATCGAAGGGCGCATCATCGATGTAAAAATCGATGGAGAAAAACGGGTCATCAAGCCTCAGAACCTGACCCTTTTTCCCGCTCTGATCGATCCCCACGTTCATTTCCGAACACCAGGGGCTGAACATAAGGAAAATTGGGAAACAGCCTCCCGTGCAGCAATCGCAGGAGGAGTCACCACCGTCTTCGACATGCCCAACAATACCCCCTCCTGCATCTCGAAAGAGCGACTCGAGAAAAAACGAGCTCTGATCGACAGCCAACTGAAGATCCCGCTCCGCTTTGGCCTCTATTTAGGAGCCGACCAAAATCATCTCGATGAAATCGGGAAGGTGAAGGACCAAATCGTCGGACTCAAGATTTACATGGGTTCATCTACCGGCGATCTATTGATGAACGATCCTAAAGCCCTCGAAAAGGCCTTTCGAATCGCGGCTGAGAACGATGTGCTCATCGCCGTTCACGCCGAAGATGAAGATCTGATCAAAGAAAGAACGTCGTCATGTAAAGCAGCTTTACATTTAGGAGCCGCGGCCCATTCGATCATCCGGAATAGCGAGGTGGCGGCCGCTGCAGTCGCCCGCGCTCTGAGCCTTTCTCAAAAATATGGGACGAGGCTTTATGTCGCCCACGTGAGCACTCAAGAAGAGCTCGACTTGATTCGAGAGGCAAAGATGAAAGGGCTCCCCGTTTACGCCGAAGCGACGCCCCACCACCTCTTTCTCAACACCTCCCTTTATGAAAAAATGGGGTCAAGAGCTCTCGTAAATCCTCCTCTTCGAGAAGAAAACACCCCCCTTTGGAAAGCGATCCACGACCAAACCATCGATACAATTGGGACAGACCATGCGCCCCACACTCTTGAGGAGAAAGATCGCCCCTACGGTTCTGCTCCGTCAGGATTTCCATCGATTGAACTCTACTTCCCCCTTCTTCTGAATGCGTACCATGAGAAAAAAATCTCGTTGGCTCAAATCGTTTCTTTAACCCATACTCGGCCTCAAGAGATCTTCCGTTGGCAGCCAAATTCCGATGTTGTCCTCGTCGATCTTGAGGAAATAAGGACCGTAGAAGATCGGCATCTTTACACCAAAGCCAAATGGTCTCCCTATACGGGGATGACCTTGAAAGGTTGGCCTCGCTACACGATTTTGAAAGGAAAGGTCTATGATACCCGATTGGTATCCTGAACATCCCCCGATCTATGATATCAGCAAAACCTATGCTGAAAATGGAGAGGAAGGGCCCTATTTCAACGGCCCCATTCCAAAAAGACGCCCCCCTGAAAGGGTTTTCAACTTCCTCGACTTTGAAGTCCACTCTCTCATCGGCGTTCCTGCGGGCCCTCTTCTCAATTCCCGCTGGATCTCCCTTGCTGCGAAGCTTGGATTCGACATTCCCACCTACAAAACAATCCGGAGCGAAGCTCACCCCAGCCACCCTCTTCCGAACGTCGCGTTTGTCGATCGGAACGGCCATCGGATCAGCGATCCGGGCAATATAGAGGAGCTTTCAATCACGAATTCATTCGGCATGCCCTCGAGATCGCCTGATTTTCTTCTCTCTGACATTGAAACAGCAAACCGCTCTCTTTCAAAAGGGCAAGTGATGATTGTTTCGATTGTTGGAACCCCTCATAGAGGGCTTTCTTTTGGGGAAGATTTTGTCCGAACGGCCTGTATGGCCAAAGAAGCGGGAGCGAAAATCATTGAAGCCAATTTTTCTTGCCCGAATGTCAAAAAAGGGGAGGGAATCCTCTACAACAGTCCCGAAATCGTCCATGAATATACGAGAGCGATTGCTCGAGCGATCCATCCAACGCCTCTCATCCTCAAAGTGGGCCTCTTTCCTTCCTCTAGAGACCTCAAAAGCGTCCTTCTTGCGGCTGCCCGGGGTGGAGCGAGGGGCATTTGTGGAATCAATTCAGTCAGCATGAAAGTCGATCCCCCTCTCGATGCTCAACGTCCGACGAGCGGCATTTGCGGAGCTCTCATTCGAGAACAGGCCATTACCTTTCTTAAAGAAGCCTCTCAGATCAACCGAAAAGAAAAGCTCGCCCTTTCGCTTCTCGGCTGCGGTGGAGTGATGCTTCCCGACCACTTTGATGAATTATTTGATGCAGGAGCGGAAGTTTCCATGAGTGCAACAGGCATGATGTGGGATCCGTATCTTGCAATGAGGTATCATGAACGTCCGTATACTCATTCATAAACTCTTTGAAATTGGAGCGATCCGATTCGGCACATTTACTCTAAAAAGCGGGCTTGTCTCGCCGATCTACATCGATTTGCGCCTCACCATCTCCCACCCCAAACTCCTCGTTGCGATTGGAGAAGCGATGCACGAGGCAATCCGCCACTGTAAAGTCGATCTTCTTTGCGGCGTCCCCTACACCGCCCTTCCTTTTGCAACAGCGATTTCGATCCAACACTCGATTCCGATGATCCTCAAGCGGAAAGAAAAAAAGGAGTATGGGACGGGAAAACTCATTGAGGGAAATTTCCATCCAGGGCAGCATTGCCTGATCATTGAGGATGTGATCACTTCCGGGCAGAGCATTTTTGAAACGATCGAGCCGCTCCTCCACGAAAAACTCGTTGTGAAAGACATAGTGGTTCTCGTCGATCGGGAACAAGGAGGGCGCAAGTATATAGAGAAGCAAGGATACAAGGTCCACTCGGTCTGCACCATCACCCAAATTGTCGAAGAACTCCAAAGAGAAGGGAAAATCGACTCCAAAATGGCCTCTTCGGTCACCCAATTCATCAAAGAGAATCAAACCAATGGCTAAACGACTCTCATTCCTCAAAAGGGGGAGCCTCACTCTCCATCCGATGGCGCAGCGCCTCTTCAAGATCATGGAGGACAAAAAAAGCAATCTGTCGCTTGCGATCGACCTCACCTCGCAAGGAGAACTGCTCGAAATGGCAGAGGCGCTCGGACCTGAAATTTGCGTTCTTAAAACTCATGTGGACATCCTTGAAGATTTCACCCCCGATTTCGGTCCCAAGCTTAAAGCGATCGCCCGAAGACACAACTTTCTCATTTTTGAAGACCGGAAATTTGCCGACATTGGGCAAACGGTATCGCTTCAGTATCGGAAAGGGATTTATCGGATTGCCGAGTGGGCCGATCTGATCAATGCCCATGTGGTTCCGGGGCCTGGAATCATCGAGGGGCTCAAAGGAGCTAGCCTCCTTCTCCTTGCTGAAATGAGCTCATCGGGAACTTTTGCGAAGGGGGACTACACCCGAAAGGCAATTGCACTTGGAGAAAAGTATCCCAACCAAGTGATGGGGTTCATTTCTTTAAAGAAATTGAGCAAACTGGAGGGGATGATTCACTTCACTCCGGGAGTGAATCTCTCGGAGGGAAAAGATTCATTGGGACAAAAATATCGAACGATCGAAGAAGTCTTGATCAAAAACAAGAGCGATATCATTATTGTAGGCCGTGATATCACGAGCGCTGCCAGTCCGAAACAACGAGCAGCTCAATACAGAGAGAAGGCCTGGAAAGCATATGTCAAGACGGTTACCTAAGATAGCGATCATTCTTCTCAACTGGAATGGAAAAAAAGACACTCTCGAATGCCTTGCGTCTCTTCAAAAAGTAGACTACCCCAATTTTCAAACGATCGTAGTTGACAATGGATCGACCGATGACTCAGTTGCCGCCCTCCGCTTGGCATTCCCTCATGTTCCAATCCTTGAAAATCGAACCAATCTTGGATTTGCGGGAGGGAACAATATCGGCATTGAGTGGGTCATCCGCCATCATGCTGAATGGATCCTTCTCCTCAACAACGATACGATCGTCGACCCTCATTTTCTCCGTGCATTCCTCAAGGCAGCCGAAGAAGAGCCGAAAGCGAAAATTCTGGGAGCGAAAATCCTTCGCTACGCTCAACCCCATACGATCGACCATTTCGGCGGCTTTTGGAACCAGGAGAAGGGGGAGTTCGAATCTCCAGACGCAGGGCAGCTCGACCATCCCTATTTCAAAATGAGACAGGCCGATTATGTGTGTGGAGCAGCTCTCTTTATGCACCGCTCTGTCCCTCAGTCGATCGGACTTTTGGAGCCCAATTTTTTCCTTTTTTGGGAAGAGAGCGACTATTGCTGCCGGGCGAAAAAAGCGGGTTTTGAAGTGTGGACCGCGCCGGAGGCAAAAGTGTGGCACAAAGTCTCTTCATCCTTTACTGGAGGCAAGCCTCACACCCACTATTTTTGGTGGCGAAGCCGCCTTCTTTGGATCGATCGAAATTGCACTCCTGCGGAGAAAAAAAAACTCTATCGGAAGATTATTTTCCCCGAAATTTGGAAAATGGGCCGCAATTATCTTCTCAAAGCTCCTTTTGCTACCGATCCGATCCGCCTCGAAAAGGTGCGCAGATACAAGGCGGGATGCGCTGGCGTCATCGATTATTTCCGCGGCAAGTTTGGAAACTGCCCAAGCTGGCTCACTAAAAAATAAACGGATTCAAAATAAATTTGTCATTAGATAAGATGGCTCCACGAAAAGCGGAGAGGTATGGATCGTTTACTTTTGAGTGGCGTAGAAAGCCTGCTGTTCATTGGCATGTTCCTCGTTGCAGTCTATTTTTTCATCCCAAAAACGATGAAATTTTGGCAACTCTGGCAGGAATCGAAAAAGACGATCTTCCTGTCCAATTGCGTAGCCTGTGGGGCAGGGGCATTTTTTCTTCTCGCTGCAGTCTTCTTAATGTTCATTCAGGCTGTTGGAGGGGGCGCTACTTAAAAAGGATCGCCTCAAAAGCTATACCCAAACGATCTTCCCTCAAACTTGTTGAAATGACAACTCCATTCAGTGTATAACTGTCTTAGGGTGCGAAATATTATGAAGAAATCCATTTTTAAAATCTGTTTTCTCTTCCTTCTCGCTTCATGCGCAGGAAATCAATCCATTGTGAACAATGTCGACGAGCGGGAAGCGAACGAAATTGTCGTCTTCTTAGCTTCGAAAGGAATCGCCGCTCAAAAAGTGGCTGCCGCAACGAGCGGTGTCGGAGCCAATGCTCCAAGCGATCTATTCATGATCACCGTCGATCAAGCTCAATCAACAGACGCGATGGCTCTCTTGAATCGGTATGGATTGCCTCGAAGACAAGGGACAAACCTTCTCACTCTCTTTGCGAAAGGGGGCCTCATGTCCTCCGACCGAGAGGAGACGATCCGCTATCAAGCAGGTCTTGCCGAAGAGCTGAAAAACACGATCCGTAAAATCGACGGAGTTCTCGATGCCGACGTCCAGATCTCCTTCCCTCCCACCGAATTAAACCCAGCTCCAGGTGCAATTCCTCCCAAAGTCACTGCCGCCGTCTACATCAAGCACCAAGGCGTCATGGAAGATCCGAACAGCCACATGGAAGTGAAGATCAAGCGCCTCTTGGCCGGCAGCGTCAATGGACTCAGCTTCGAAGATGTCTCGGTCATCTCCGATCGCTCCCGCATCGCCGATATCGTGTTGCAGCCAGAGGGAGAGATGATCGGTCCCAAAGCGCTCCAACAAACCTATGTGAGCATCTGGGGAATTGTCCTGACCAAAAGCTCCCTCGCAAGATTTCGCTTCATCTTTTTCACCTTCACCCTTCTCTTGCTCGGAGCCGCTGCAGGGATTGGCTGGCTTATTTACAAATACTACCCCATCATTCGGGCGAAACAAAAAGCGGAAGGAGAAGCACCTCCTCCTGAAGCGGGGCCTAACATTTGAAAAAACATAGCGACACCCGGAGCGAGTTGGTTCTCAAGGCATTCTTAAGCCAATGCGAACCTCACAAGAGGGGGTTGCTTGAGCAGTTTTTGCCAGAAAAAGAGAGAGAGACACTCGAGCATCTCCCCACCGTTTCCCAAGAAGTGACTCCCGAAAAGTTTCGCCACCGCGATCTTCTTGAGACAGTCCACTGGTCCTGGTTTCTCCCGACGCTTAAAACCTACTCGGCAGTGGAGCAGAAATTCTTCCTCTCGGCCCTTCCAAACCACGCTGCCAAAAATTTAGCGAAAGAGCTCCTCATTTCTTCCGATTGGGAAGAGCTCACTGAAGTGGCCAAAGCATACCTTCGCCATCTCTTGATCCAAAGCCTCCTCGGCCCCCAAGATCGGCTCCTTCCCCCCGAATATATCCCCGATTCGCCGCTCAAACCCCTCATCGGCAAATCGAAAAAAGAGCTAACCCGGATCATCGACTCTCTCTCTCTCTACGACTTGGCGGCCGATTTACGCCAAATTGTAGAGACAAAAATCCTGAAGAAAATCTACAGTCTCCTTACAGAGGAAGAGAAACAGTTCCTCAAAACAGCCATGGCTTATAAAGAACATTTTGTTCTCGCTCGAATGGGATTGGATCGGTGGGACGGCTCTGAAGAAACTTTCCGCAACCTCCTCCATCGAAAAGGGCTTGCTCGTTTTGCAACTGCCCTTTCGGGGCAAGACCCCGACCTCATTTGGACGGTTTGCCATCAACTCGATATCGGGAGGGGGAATGCCCTCTTTAAACTATGTACAAAAGAACCCGTCCACGGGGTTTCGGACGGAATCATCAAACAGATTGTAGAACTTTTATGACGAAATTTTTCACTCTCCTCTCAGGAAAAGAAGTGCGGAATGCTCCAGGGCAAAAAATCTTTCCCGCAAAAGAGTTCGGAACCCTCGAAAAAGCCGCTGAAATTTTAAAGCAAGTGGAAGAAGAAGCTCTCCTTTATAAAAAAGAGACAGCGATCGAGGCAGAAAAAGTGAAAGAGCTCGCCTTTCAAGAGGGCTTTCAAGAGGGGCTTACCTCTTTGAGCAAACATCTTTTTGCGCTCGACGAAGAACTCAAACGTTTGCGCGAAGATGTCCAAAAAAAAATCCTTCCGCTCGCCCTCAAAGCGGCGAGAAAACTGGTGGGCGAAGAGCTCCGCCTCCATCCCGATCGGATCGTCGATATCGTCCTCACCTCGCTCAAGCCGGTGACCCAGCACAAAAAGATCTCGATCTATGTCAATCGAGCCGATCTCGACATGCTCGAAGAACACAAGGGAAAAATCCGAAAAGCCTTTGAGCATCTTGAAAACTTATCCATCCAAGAGAGAAGCGATATTGAACCCGGGGGTTGCATGATTGAGACCGAAGCAGGTATCATCAATGCGCAACTCGAAAACCAATGGCGAGCCCTTGAATCGGCTTTTGAATCCTTTATGAAGCGCTAACTATGAAATGGATCCTCTTCTTTCTTCTCCTCCTCGCCCCTCCTCTGATGGCCCAAAGCGCCGCCGCTCTCCCTGCCGCCGCTGAGACTACGGGAAGCGTCAACCCCTCGATGGTGACCAAGCTCGCCATCCTCGCCGGCCTATCGCTCCTCCCTTTTGCGATCATGCTCCTCACCTCGTTCATGAAAATCGTCGTCGTTCTCTCGCTTCTCCGCAACGCCCTCGGCGTTCAGCAAACGCCCCCGAACCAAGTCCTCAACGGGATTGCTCTCCTCATCACCCTTTACGTCATGTTCCCCACCGGCCTTGCCATGTATCAAGCCGCTGAAACCGTGATCAAAACCAATCCCCCCACAGCAGTTCTCTCGAATGAATCGGCCATTTTTACTCTCAATGTGATCGATAAAGCCAAAGAACCGCTCAGAGGCTTTTTGCAGCGCAATACCTCGGCCAAACATATGCAAAGTTTTTATGCTCTCGGGACCAAAGTCTTTCCCGAACCCTACAAATCGCAGTTGAAGTCGAACGATTTTATCGTCCTCATCCCTTCGTTCATCACGAGCCAGCTGAAAACCGCCTTTGAAATTGGCGTTCTCATCTACCTCCCCTTTTTCGTGATCGATCTCGTCGTTTCGAACATTCTCCTCGCCATGGGGATGATGATGCTCTCTCCTCTTACCATCGCTCTCCCGATCAAGCTCCTTCTCCTCGTCATGGTTGACGGCTGGACCGTGCTTGTTCAGGGACTTGCCATGTCATTTAGGTAAAACATGTTTGCAAATGAAATTTACTCCCTCTCTTACCAAGCGCTCATCCTGATCCTCCTCCTTTCAGGCCCCCCGATCATCATCAGCACGGTGCTTGGCCTTATGGTCGCGATCTTCCAGGCGGCCACCCAGATTCAAGAACAAACTCTCTCTTTCACCGTCAAACTCTTCGCCGTTGTTTTCACCATTATGTTCCTCGGCGGATGGCTCGGCGCTACAGTCATCCAGTATACAAATACCATCTTTTCAGCGATCGCCCGCGCGGGCGTTGGATAGCGAATGGATACTCTCACGGCCACCGACAACTATGTGTCGCTCCTCCTCTCGCTCCCTCAGCTTGAGCCGGCTACTGTCCTCTCTCTCTTCTTCCTCACTCTCGCCCGCCTCCTTCCCATCATGGCCCTTGCCCCCTTTTTCGGAGCCAAAAACATCCCGATGACCATCCGGATGATGTTCAGCATCGCCCTCGTCGCCATTTTCCTCCCCCAAAACCTGATGGTCGCCAAGCAAGAGCTCCCCTTCAACCTCACTTTCGTCGGCTACTTGACGAAAGAACTCCTCATCGGCGCGATCCTCGGGTTTCTCTCCGCTGTCCCCTTCTTCATCGCCCAAATGGCAGGAAGCCTCATCGACCACCAAAGAGGCTCATCGGCCCTCCAAGTGACCGACCCGACCACTCAGAGCCAGACCGGCCCCATCGGGATCCTCTACAACTACGTCCTCATCGCCGTCTTTTTTTCCCTCAACGGCCCCTTTATCTTCCTCGACGGCGTCGCCACCTCCTATCAACTCATACCGGTCGACGGCCTCATCAATCCCACCCTCTTCACAATGGAGACCCCCTTTTGGAAAGAGATGTTTGCCCTCCTTTCGATGATCATGAACCTCGCGATCCAGCTCTCCGCTCCAGCCCTGATTGGAATTCTCCTCACCGACATGTTTTTAGGAATTGCGAACCGGCTTGCGCCGCAAGTCCAAATTGTGTTCCTGGGAATGTCGCTCAAGTCTTGGGTGGGAATCGCCCTCATGACAGCCGCGTGGGCTCTCATTATTAAAGTGATGGGGAAAGAAGCCATCAACTGGATCAAAACGATGAACCAAATGATCGATCAAATCGGCCATTTCTACATGTCGAAATAGACCTTGTGCAAAACTGATGCAAGCAGTAAACCCAAAGTATGGAATCACCGAAAATCACCGCCTATGCCGCCTGGGGATATGAAGTTCAAATCATCCCCGCCTATCGCCAAAGAGACTGGATGCAGATCGGGAAAGGGCATCCTTATCACTGCCTCCCCATGGTCATGGCCAATCAATCGGGCTGGTTTGTCCTCGCTCCTCACCCAGTCATCGCCGAATGGGACGGAACAGAGAATGAAAAGTGTGTGAAAGTGGAGATCATCGGCGATGTGAAAATGCCCCAAGCCCACGCCTACCCCTCCACGGGGATCCTTTCTTGGACCATTCCCTACATCTTTCGAACATCCCCCGGCTGGAATATCCTCTGCCGCGGCCCCTCCAATATGGCCAAAGATGGGATTGCCCCTTTGGAGGGGCTCATTGAAACCGACTGGGCCGTCTCCTCTTTTTCTATGAACTGGAGATTCACCCGCCCTGGAACGATTCGTTTTGAGAAAGACGAACCGATCGCGATGCTAGTCCCGCAAAAAAGAGGTGACTTGGAGCTCTTTGAAGCCCAATTTGCAGAACTCTCAACCAATCCAGAACTCGAGGCTGGCTACACAAAGTGGATCACTGAGCGGAACGCTTTCATTGCAGCCCAGCAAGCAGGGGATCCAGACGCTCTCAAAAAAAGACATTTGAAAGGGTATTTTCACGGAAAAGATCCCCATGGAAATCAGTTTGATGAACATCAAATGTACCGCAAGCTCTCAGAATTTAAGAAAAGTGAGTCGCCTGACAAGTCTTGAGAGAGGCAACAAACGCATCGACTTCTTCACGCCTATTATAGAGACCAAAAGAGATCCTCGCTGCCGCAGTATACCCAAACTTTCGAAGCAGCGGTTGAGCGCAGAGATGGCCAGAGCGGATCGCAAAGTGATCAAGATCGAGAAGAGTCGCGAGATCTAAAGGATGGATCCCCTCTATATTGAATGTAATGATCGGCCCCTTTTCGGGCGCTGTTCCGATGATTTTTAGACCCGAAATTGAGTTGAGCAGATCAGTGGCGTAGGAGAGAAGATCGTCCGGCTTTCGGTGCTGCTCCACAAATTCAAGAGCGGTCTTTAGAGCAATCACCTCTGCAATCAGCGGAGTTCCCGCTTCAAAGCGCAAAGGAGGAAGCTGATAGGTCGTCTCCTGCAGATCTACCCGTTCGATCATATCGCCTCCCCCCTGAATCGGAGGCATCGATTCTAAAAGCTCCCTCTTTCCCCAGAGGACTCCAATCCCCGTTGGCCCATAGCACTTATGGCCCGAAAACGCGTAGAAGTCGCACCCCAAAGCTTGAACATCGATCTTCATATGGGGCGCCGCCTGCGCTCCATCCACGAGAAGCTTTGCCCCCACTTGATGAGCCGCCCGCCCGATGGCGCCGATCGGATTGATCGTTCCCGTCACATTCGACACATGGGCGATAGCGACCAGCTTCGTTCTTGGCCCGATCATCCCTTCCCACTCAAGAACTCCCTGAAGATTCACCGGAATCCATCGAAGGGTTGCCCCCGTTTCCTTTGCGACCATCTGCCAGGGAACGATGTTTGAGTGATGCTCCATCTCAGAAATGAGGATCTCATCCCCTCTCTTCAGAAAAGTCTTCCCATAGCTCTGAGCGACTAAATTAATCGCATCGGTCGTCCCCCTTGTAAAAACAATCTCCTCTGGAGAGCCATTCAGAAAGCGGGCAGTAGTCTCGCGCGTTGCATTGTAGCTTTCGGTCGCCTTCAGAGACGAACGATAGATCGCACGATGAACGGTCGCATAGTCTTTGGAATAAAATTGGGTGATTGCGTCAATGACGCAGCGAGGTTTATGGGCCGTCGCTGCGCTATCTAAGTAAATGAGCTTTGGATGTTCGTCAAAAATCGGAAACTCATCGCGCATAGTCGAGGATCTCCTTGCAAAAACCCTCAATCAGCCACTCTCTTGACTGTTCTAAACTAAGTCCTCTCGAGCGAAGATAAAAGAGCTGCTCCTCGTCCAACTGACCAATGGTGGCTCCGTGGGATGCTTTCACATCGTCAGCAAAAATTTCTAAATTCGGTTTCCCATTCGCGGATGCTTCATCGCTCAAGATCAAATTATTATTCAGCTGATAGGCTTCTGTTTTTTGCGCCACTGGAAGGACATGGATTTTTCCCTCGAACGAAAAGCGGCTCTTCTCTCTTAAGACCGATTTGTAATGTTGCTTTGAGCGAGTATGAGGCGCCTCATGGTGCACTGTCGCGTGGATATGGGACTCTTCCTCCCCCTTCAATTGGGATAAACCGTAGAGCTGAACCTCCGAATTCTCCTCCGCCAATTCCACCCGAAGAGAGTTGCGCACTTTTTTCCCAAGTGAAATCGTCTTCAACTGACTGTCTCGCTTCAGAGTCGCCCGAATCGCTTGAAAGTGTCCCTCCGCATGATCGCAAAAAGTGAGACGGCTCCCCTGATCGAGAACAAAATCGATCAAACTGTTCGCAAATCCGCTCGCACCTTGAGAAGTTTGGGTCAATTCTAACTCTGCATCGCGCCCGAGATAAATATGGAAGCGGGGAGAAGCCATCTCTTGCTGAGTAAACATCTGCTCTAAATGTAAAACTGCTTTACATTTGGGGGGAATGTAGAGAAAAGCCCCCATTCCCTGAAATGCACCGTTCAGAAGAGCAAATGGATCTTTTTCCTCTTTGAGGATACGAGCGAGGCGGGTTTGAAGAAAAAGACCGTAAGAACGGATCGCTTTTTCAAAAGGAAGGCACACTAAAGGAGCTGCCACATTTCCCTGTTCAAAAAACCCATCGACAAACAAGAGGTGAGCGCTTCTTACCTCATTGAGAACTTTCCGTTGAGCCAGCCGAGGAAATGAAAATTTCTTATTGACATACTGGAACGCCTCCTCTTTTCCTTTCGGAAGACCGATCTCTTCGAAGCGTTCCCAATTTTTTTGCCGCATCGAGATCAGTGGATCTTTTGGATTGAGAAGATCGGCCCAAAGGGTCTTAAGCATAGCCTTTCTCTTCCAATTCAAGGGCGAGTTCAGCTCCGCCAGTTCGAACGATTTTCCCATCTGCTAAAACGTGGACGAAGTCAGGTCGGATATATTCGAGAAGGCGCTGATAGTGGGTGATCATGAGAAGCGCGTTCTCTTTTTTTCTCATGGCATTGACCCCTTTGGCCACAATCCGGATCGCATCGATATCGAGTCCCGAATCGGTTTCATCCAGGATCGCTAAATCGGGCTCAAATAGGGCCATTTGGAGGATCTCGTTTCGCTTTTTTTCTCCTCCTGAAAATCCTTCATTGATATTTCGGTCGAGAAACTCACTCCGAATCTCCAATTCTTTCATTTTTTCTTCAATATTTCCCTCTTTCCCTTGCGCTTTCATCGCAGCTTCGAGGAATTGGCGGTTGGTCACCCCATTGATTTCCAGCGGATATTGGAAGCTCATGAAAAGACCGCTCCGCGCTCTTTCCTCAGGATCCATTTCTAAAAGATCTTGTCCCTTGAACCAAACGTGGCCGCTCGTTACTTCGTAAGCGGGATGTCCTGCTAAAATTTTGGCGAGCGTCGATTTTCCGGCGCCGTTTGGCCCCATGATCGCATGAATTTCCCCCCGTTTAATCGAAAGGTTCAGCCCCTTCAAAATCGGTTTTCCATCCACCTCTACAAAAAGATTTTCAATTTCAATCATTTCATCCCACTGAATTTTCTAGTTTTAATGTGAGAAGCGCCTTCGCCTCTTGAGCAAACTCCAAAGGAAGCTCTCGAATCACATCTTTGCAAAACCCATTCACAATCAAATTGATCGCATCTTCTCTTGCGATCCCGCGGCTTTGCAGATAAAAAAGCTGCTCTTCATTCATTTTTGAGGTGGAAGCCTCATGCTCCACCTGCCCGGTGCTATTTCCCACTTCGATGTAGGGGAATGTATTCGCTGAGCATCGATTCCCCACCAACATCGAGTCGCATTGAGTATAATTTCTGGCCCCTTCTGCCTTGGGAACCATTTTGACAAGCCCCCGATAGCTATTGTGAGACTCGTCGGCAGAAATTCCCTTCGAAATGATCGTAGAGCGGCTATTCTTTCCGATGTGGATCATCTTTGTCCCGGTATCCGCCTGCATCTTCCCATTCGTCAAGGCGACCGAATAAAATTCCCCGACCGATCGATCCCCCTTCAAAATGCAGCTCGGGTACTTCCAAGTGATTGCAGCCCCCACCTCTACCTGAGTCCAAGAGATCTTCGCATCGTCTAAAGCAAGACCCCGCTTCGTGACAAAGTTGTAAATTCCCCCCTTGCCCGTCTTCGGATCTCCCGCATACCAGTTTTGCACTGTAGAGTACTTAATTTCAGACCGCTCTTTGGCCACCAGCTCGACAACAGCCGCATGGAGCTGATTCGTATCAAAAGCCGGCGCCGTACATCCTTCCAAATAACTCACAGAAGAGCCCTCTTCGGCGATGATCAAAGTCCTTTCAAACTGCCCGGTCTCTTTCTCATTGATTCTAAAGTAGGTGGAAAGCTCCATGGGACATTTTACCCCTTTCGGGATGTAGACAAAGGAGCCATCAGAAAATACGGCCGAATTGAGCGCCGCAAAAAAATTGTCCCCAATCGGCACCACGCTGCCCAAATACTCTTCCACAAGCTCTGGATACTTTTTCAACGCCTCAGACATCGAGCAGAGGACAACCCCCGCCTCGACCAACTTCTTCTGGAACGTGGTTCCAATCGAAACCGAGTCGAAAACCACATCGATCGCAACATTCGCCAGCCTCTTTTGCTCATCGAGAGGGATCCCCAGCCGTTCGAATGTTTTCAATATCTCAGGGTCAACCTCGCTCAAGCTCTCCAGACGGGGCTTGCTCTTCGGCTCAGAGTAGTAAGAAATTTCTTGATAGTTGATCGGAGGGTACTTGACATTCGGCCACGAGGGCTCTTCCATCTCTTGCCATTTCCGAAACGCCTTCAAGCGGAACTTGAGCATAAACTCAGGCTCCCCTTTGCGCTCCGAAATCGCCCTGATCGTCTCTTCGCTTAAGCCCTTAGGAAACACCTCAGACTCAACCGGCGTCACAAATCCGTATTTATATTCTGTCGTCATATGAAACTTGGGTGAATTTTACTCTACCTACCCTTTCAGCGTCAATCAATTAGAATTAATCGATTGTTTATTACAAAATAATTAAGT
>CAZIML010000004.1:0-8470 GCA_964540255.1 uncultured bacterium | reverse complement strand
CCCAATTCGGGCTAAATTAGAAATGTTGGATGATATTGTTCAAATCATTCATTACCTTCATGAGGGGGAGCGGGCGAAAGCCGACCCGCTCATTGACGATCTGAAAACAAGGGCCATTCATTTGGATGATCAAGTTCAGCAAGATGTGTTGATGTTTGCGGGGCAGGTTCATTTTCAATACGACTATGATCCTTCGCACAATGTGACCCCAGATGTCCAAAAAGCAGCGGACCGCCTTATCCAAGACCTTGGGTTTCATCTTTGACGGTGCGGCGATCGAAAGTGATTACATAGGTTTTCTGTCCATTCTCAACCGCCTCTTCAATCTTCATTTCAACCGATTCATGAAGCGGCGCTGCAAAAACGATTTGCAATCCAGGATGCCCCGTTCCAATATTGACCCCTTTCAAAGTTGCGGTTTCTGAAGGAGCCGCCCTCCAATCGTCATACATGGAGGAGGCAACGAAGATCGCTGCCGCTACCGCGCCAATCACCAAATTTTCTTTGGTCAATTGTTCAGCCGCCTTTGCAGCGCCGAATTTAGCCAGAGCCACAACTCCGCCAGCGGCTGTTTTCGCAACAGCAGTCGCGACCTTCAGAATGACAGGGGTAGCCACAGAGTGGATCAGAGCCAGAGCTTTACCATCCACACCAAAGTTTCGGGCGATTCCCGCAGTACCTATAGGAAGCGAAACCCATTTGAATGGAATTGCCGCCCAAACGAGTGTGGCAAGTCTTAGGGCAGTCTTAGGAACCCAGCCGACAGGAGCATGTCTGATCGTATTCATTATAAACCCCTATTTTTTTGCCCTGTATTTTCTTCTATTTGAGAATACCAGTCAATCGTTCTAATAAGTCCATTCATCAATGAAATTTTTGGCATCCATCCAAGTTCCGATTCAATTTTTTCAGTGTTTAGCGCATATCGGAAGTCGTGTCCTGGGCGGTCGGCGACAAACCGGATAAGAGAGGCGTAGTCCCAAGGAAATTTTTTCTTCATGAGTTCAATGATCAGTTGGAGAAGATCGATGTTGCTCATCTCCGTTTTTCCGCCGATGTCATACGTTTCACCCCGCCTCCCATTTTTCAAAATCATCCATACAGCTGCAGCGTGATCGTCCACATGGATCCAATCGCGGATCTGGTTTCCCTTGCCATAGACGGGGAGAGGTTGTTTTTTTAGGCAATGATGGATCATGAGGGGGATGAACTTCTCCCGATTTTGGCAAGGGCCGTAGTTATTGCTGCAATGGGAAATCGTCGTCGACACCCCATATGTATGAGCAAAAGCTCGGACTAAATGATCGGACGCTGCCTTGGATGCGGAATAGGGAGAATTAGGCCGGTATTGAGAATTTTCATCAAACGCCCCCCCATCGCCCAAAGATCCATACACCTCATCTGTGGAGATATGGTGAAAGTGCACCTCGGGAAATTTTCTCACCGCTTCAAGCAACGATAAAGTCCCCATCACATTTGTTTCGATGAACGGTTTTGCCGAGGCAATGCTCCGATCGACGTGTGTTTCTGCAGCAAAATGGACGATCGCATCCACTTCATGTTCGATGAGAAGTCCTTCAACCAAATCCTGGTTTCTGATATCTCCCTGAACGAATCGGTAACGGGGATGGGTTTCGAATCCCTTCAAGTGATCGAGATTTCCCGCGTAAGTCAAAAGATCGTAGTTGACCACTTTCCCCTGAAATTCACGAGAACGCAAAAGATAGCGAATGAAGGCTGAGCCGATGAAGCCGGCCCCTCCAGTTACAAGGAGGCTGGAAGTTTTGCGCATAAGAACTCCCTCAATGCTTCCCGCCAATGGCGAATAGGCACCATCGACTCAATTTTTGTCGTGTCGAACGCTGAATAGACCGGTCTTTTACATGGGGAAGTGAACGAGGCTCCCGCGACAGCCAATATTGATTCAGTGATCACCGGGAATCCGAGCTGAATCGCCTCTTGCCGCATCGCCAACGCAAACTCATACTTGGAAACCACTCCGCTGTTGGCATATTGATAGAGCCCTTTTTGAT
Organism: uncultured bacterium; assembly: GCA_964540255.1. Lineage (GTDB taxonomy): Bacteria > Chlamydiota > Chlamydiia > Chlamydiales > SM23-39 > REEB52. The sequence continues at coordinate 6,437 of CAZIML010000004.1, read as the reverse complement.
CGAGCATCTGCAAGATCGCTTTTGCTAAATCGGGAGCGTAGGTGAACCTTCCCCATTGATCCTGTGTGAGGCGAATCTCCTTTTCATTTTGAAGCATCTGGAAGAGTTTCGAGACGAAGTTTTTCCCCCCGTCGCCAAAAATCCCCGAAGTGCGAATCACGCAAGCCCCAAAGCGAAGCGCTCTCTCCTCTCCCTCCAATTTGGTCACCCCATAATAATTGCAAGGAGCGACCGGGTCGGTTTCTTTCAAAGGGACTCTCCCGTTCCCATCGAAAACGTAATCGGTTGAGATATGGATCAGCTTCACTCCCCGCTTTTTGGCAGCCGCCCCCAACACCTCGGGACCTAGTGCATTCGCCCGGTAAGCCGCTTCTCTTTCTTTTTCGGCCGCATCCACCTGAGAGAAGGCGGCGCAATTGACGATATGGGTCGGTTGATTTTGATCGAGGAACTGGCCGACTGCCGTCTCATCGGCGATATCGAGCTCTCTTCCTGTTCCAATAAAATCTTTCGCCACTCGGCTTAAGGCTGAGCCTAAAAGGCCTTTAGCGCCAGTGATCCACAACATGATACATCTCCTTAAATAATGGACTGGTTTGATCTCGGGGGGAAAGGAGCGGGTTTTGAATCGGCCAAGCGATGTTCAAATCGGGATCATTCCATCGGATCGAACACTCGGTTTTAGGATCATAGGGAGCGCTCACTTTATATTGCACCCGAGCTGTATCGGACAATACGCAAAAGCCGTGGGCAAAGCCGACCGGAATGAAAAGCTGTTCGTGGGTTGCATCATTGAGCTCCACCCCCACCCACTGCATGAAGGTGGAAGAAGAGGGGCGGATATCGACCGCCACATCCCAGATGGTTCCCTCTAGACAGCTCACAAGCTTCGCTTGTCCTGGATTCGATTGAAAGTGAAGAGCCCGAATCGTCCCTTTTCGGGAAAAAGAGACGTTATCCTGGACAAAAGGGATATTGATTCCCTCACCCGCATAGAGCGGCTGGCGGTAACTTTCGAAGAAAAAGCCCCGCTCGTCGGTAAAAACGCGTGGACGTATGAGTTTCAATCCCGAAAGTTTAAGATCAGTCACCTGCATAAGCAGGCATTTTCCTGCAAATCACCCTTTCAATGCAACTACTGTTCCATGCCGGCCGCAATCTTTTTCCCTTCTGTGAGAAAAATAATCTTTTTGATTGCAATGGGTGCATATTTCGGTGATCTCGATGTTTTTCTCGAGAAGCCCCAAGGAAGAAAGTTGCTTTCTTGCGATGGCCCAAAAATCGAAATAGTTCGGCTTTACTTGAAACGGCCAAAAGTCTTGCGGGAATTCCTGTTTATAATTTTTATACTCTGCGTGGTCGGGGCCGAGCGATGGAGAGATGCAAACGATTAAATTCTGCGGCTGAGTTCCAATGTCTCTTTGCATAGCTTCCAATACGCGGGCGTAGATATTTTGCACAAGCCCTCTCCATCCTGCGTGAGCGACTGCAATCGCCTCGTGAACAGGATCGTAAAAAATCGCTGCCTGGCAATCGGCATGGGTCACTCCGAGAGCGAGATTTTTCTCCGTAGTATACAACGCGTCAGCCTGCGGCGCCTTATCGCTATTTTTCGCCGTCACCCGCTGTACATTCATTCCATGAGTTTGGTGAGGGAACAAGAGTTTCGGCATATGGAGCGCTTTTCGAATCTGCTCTCGATTTGTTTTGACCGCCTCTGGATTGTCGCTCGTCCCCTCTCCTAGGTTCAAAGTAGCTTGAGCTCCCTGGCTCACTCCCCCGTGGCGCAGGAAAACCCCATGAACCACATGAGGGTACGGCTCCAGCAAGTCAAATTCGAGCCATTGCATCTTCTGTTTATCGAATTCCATATACACTCCCGAGTATCTCTTACTCTATCTAACAAATTCCGAATTGAGTTAACATAAAAATCGATGAAGACCGAACAAATACCTCCTCGCCTTGGCCTCGGGATCTCGATCTCCCTCCTCGCTTATGTATTTTTTGTCACAGCGAGTTCCCTTGTTTGGAGTTTTCGATCTCAATTTCCAACGATCCAGATTCTATTCATTCTCAACTCGATCTGCCTTCTCTCGATTCTCCCGATCGCCCTTCGCCACGGCCATGCGCGGCTGAAAACGGAGCATTTAGGAGTTCACCTCATCCGAGACATTGCTGGGGTGCTCAGTTATTACCTCTATTTTGTGGCGATCCGCTATCTCAACCTCACAGCCCCCTTCTTTGTTCCGATCATCTGGTGGATCTGGATGAGAGAAAAAATCGACCTTCATGTATGGTGGTCGATCATCGTTGGATTTATCGGCGTTGCCGTGATTCTCAACCCCTCCAAACAAATTTTTCAAGAAGGATTTGCCTTTGGCCTATCAGCCGGACTTGCATCGGCCGTCGCCTTTGCCGCTCTTCGGATTCTCAACCTAAAAAAAGAGCCGATGAGCCGCACTCTCTTCTACTACTTCCTGATCGGCACATTTATCAGCCTCCCATTTGCCGCCATTTATTGGGTCCATCCGACCGCCATTCAATGGATCAAAATGGGAGGAATCGGGATTGCAACTGTCATTGCGCAGATGCTCCTTACGATCTCCTATCGCTACGGGACAGCTTCCTATCTTTCTCCCTTAGGCTATACCACAGTCATCTATGCGGGGATCAGCAGTTGGCTCATTTTTGGAATCCCTCCGAGCGGCCGATCAATCCTAGGAATCTTTTTGATCGTGATCGGAGGGGTGCTCACTTTCATCTTGAAGAAAAAGCCCACCACTGTGGCGGAAACCTTCGAAATTCCCAATCCCAAAGAGAAACCACCCCTTTAGGAACGCTGAAGGCTGAACGATGAACGCTGAAGTAAGGAGCCCCGACTAGCGGACTCCTTGGCGCACCTTCCGCGCAGCTCCCTTGCGCTCCCCATTCTCCACTTGATCCAATCCCCGAAGAATTCTCTTCGCAGCCCCAATCCGCTTCTCAGCTTTCGGTGGCGCTACCGGAGCCTCAACCTTTTCCTCTTGGACTGCAACGACCTCTTTGGTCACAGCAACTTCAGGATTCTTTTTGTAGGGCATTTGGCCCGATGTGCAAATAAACGAAAGAATCAATATTCCCATTTGAATGGCTTTTTTCATAGATCACTCCCCAATTAGTTAATGCCTTTTTTCGCACCGTAATTGAGAAAGAGGGGAAATTCAATAGTTTTTTTTAAAAGCGATAGTTGGGAGAGAACTTGCGGAACCATAATTCGAGGTTGAGAAGAGCAAAGAGGCGGGTCGCATGAAGGTCTTTTCTTTGAGCAAGCCCCGGGCGAAAGAGGTTCCGATTTTGCAATCCGGCAAGCGCATCGTCCACAAGAGGCTTCAATTCACCGCCCAGCCATTCTTTGAGAGGCATCACAAAGCCTCTCTTGGCGCGATGAACGATTTCTGGGGGGAGAAAACCGTTGAGAGCTACCTTTTTTAAAAGATATTTGCCATCAGCGCCCCGCAATTTGAAATGAGAGGGGAGCCTGGCTGTGAATTCAACGAGGCGATGGTCGAGATATGGAACTCTTGCCTCAAGAGAGTGGGCCATCGTCGCCCGATCGACTTTCGTCAAAAGATCGTCGGGAAGCCAGAGACTGGTGTCGATATGGAGCATTTTGTCGAGAGGATCCGTGGAGTTGCAATTGTGAAAATGGGAAGCGGCTAAATCTTCCAGAAGAACCGTTCTTTCAGAGGCAAAGGCTCGAGTGAGGAGAGAGCGGTGGATCTCAATGTCGAAGAGGTTGGGGATCGTCGTATAACGGGAAGAAAGGGGACGGCTCATCGCTTTCATAAGACGATTTTTGCGCAGCTTTTCTGGCATAAACCGATGGAAAGGGGCATAGAAGGGGTGCCACCGAGCGCTGTGAGGAGCCTCTTTCAACCTTTTTGGATAGTTGCTGTATCCAGCAAAAATTTCGTCAGCCCCCTCGCCGGTCAGGACCACTTTCACTTTTTCGCGAGTGAGTTGAGAGAGGAGAAGCGTCGGAAGAGCTGCCTGATCGCCGAGCGGCTCGTCAAAGACTTGATCGATTGCCCCCATCATATCTTGAGGAGTCACCACAAGAGGATAAAATTCAGCGCCCAAATAAGCGGCCACTTGTGCCGCATAGGGCTGCTCGCTTTCCGCATGATCGACGCCGATCGAAAAAATCTTCGCCGTCTCCCCTCCCTCTTGCTGCATGAGCGAAGCGATCAGAGACGAATCGATCCCTCCGCTCACAAAGGCCCCCAGCGGCACGTCGGCGATCAACATCGATCGAACCGACCGGCGCAGCTCTTGTTCCAGCGCTTCCAGGGCCTCCCTTTCATCGAAAGAATGCTTTGGCAGATAGGAGAGATGCCAATATTTTTGGAGAGTCAACTTTCCTTCCTCAAAAATGGCAAAGTGAGCCGCCGGAAGCTTTCGGATCTTTTGGAAAACCGTGAAGGGAGCGGGGATATATTGACATTCGAGATAGAGCGAGAGCGCCTCGGGATCGATTTCTCTTGATTGGGCCGGATGGGCAAGAAGCGCTTTAATCTCAGATCCGAAGAGAAGTCCCCCCTCAAATTCTGAAATGTAAAGCGGCTTTACACCGAGATGATCGCGAGCTAAGAGGAGCCTTTTCCCATCCCAAAAGGCCAAGGCGAACATTCCCTCCAGTCGCGTGAGAGCCTCTTCCTTCCATTCAATCAGAGCATGAAGGAGTACTTCGGTATCTCCCTCGGTTCGGAAGCGGTGCCCTAACTGCTCCAGCTCTTTCTTCAGGGCTTTGAAATTATAGAGCTCTCCATTGTAGGCCAGGGCAAATGGCCCCTCGACCATTGGTTGAATGCTTGCAACGAGATCGATGATCGCCAAACGGCGATGGCCGAGGCCGACAGGTCCATCTAGGTAGACGCCCGACCCATCAGGTCCTCGTTGGACCAATTGATCGGTCATCTTCACGAGGACCTCTTTCTTTTGAGGATTTTTATCGAACCATCCGGCAAAACCGCACATATTGACCCAAGAAGCTAGTATCGATATACTAACTTAGCATGAAAAAAGTTATCGTTCTACTCCTCCTTCTTGTTTTTTGCGGCTCCGTGGGACAAGGGCTCTACAAATTGAAAAAAGGGTTTAGCTGCCGCCGTCTCCAGCCGATCGATCTGGTTGCGGATGGGAATTTTTCTGATGAGGTGAACCGAGCTCTTGAGCAAACGTTTACCTACGTGGGCCGGGGGAGGCAATGTTTTGCTTTTGCGAGCGTAGATGGCCATTACATTCTCAAATTTCCTCGAACAGACATATATAAAACCCCTCTTTGGGCTCGCGCTCTTCCGGTCGCGAAATACAGAAACGCTTTGGAAGCAGAACACACTAAAAGGGAGAAGTTTGTCTTCAACAGTTTTCACCTCTCCGCGCAGGAATTGAAAGGAGAAACAGGGGTGATTGCCCTCCATTTGGGGCAAAGCGCATCCTCGGGAAAAATATTAACACTGATCGACGCTCTCGGGTGTACCCATCGCCTTCCCCTAGAGAAAGTTTCATTCATTCTCCAACATAAACACCCGATTTGGACCCAGGCATTCCTTCGATCTCTTGAGCAAGGTGACAGGCCTCATGCGAAGACGATTCTCGATGCATTCTTGGATGTCGTCGTCGATCGAGCGAGGAAGGGGATTTTGAATAAGGACCGCTCTTTTTTGCGCAATTATGGTTTTGATGGGGCAAAAGCCTATCAAATCGACGTCGGAAGTTTTTATCGTAAGCCGGAGCTTTCTCCTGAAGCCATCTATCAAAAATCGGTGCGCGACTCTCTCGATCCCGTTCAAGAGTGGCTCGCGGTCAAGGATCCTGAGATGAAGCAATATCTCGATCAACAGCTCCAAAAGTTTCTTGACTTGCCTCGTTAAATCACATAATCCCTGAGGAATGAAGAAGATTGTCATCCTCGGCGGCGGATTTGGGGGAATCTACGCAGCGTCGCATCTAGAAAAGCTCCTTGACCCGGCCGAACATGAGCTGATCCTCATTAACAAGGAGAATTACTTTATCTACTATCCGATGCTATCGGAAGTGGTGGGAGGATCGTTAGGTCTCTTTGACACAATCAGCCCCCTCCACTCTCTACTCAAAAAGAGCCGCATCTATGTTCGAGAAATCGAAAAAATCGATATCGATCGAAAACAAATCTCTCTTGCCCCTCAATTTTCTCATCAGCCAACGATCATTTCCTACGACCATCTCGTCATTGCACTTGGGAATGTGACTGACTTTAGAGACAATCCCGGTCTTCATGAGCATGCCCTTCCCTTTAAAAGCCTGTCTGACGCACTAGCCATTCGGAATCGAGTCATTGACGTGATCGACTCTGCCTCTGTTGAAAGCGACCCCCTTCTTCGGAAGCAGCTTCTCACTTTTGTGATTGGGGGAGGAGG
>CAZIML010000003.1:15521-26977 GCA_964540255.1 uncultured bacterium | reverse complement strand
GTTGAGGAGGGTGGCGAAAAGGCTTTCTTGTTGAGTGAGGTGGATCCAGGCTCCTTTGGAAAATGAGTAGCATTCGGTCACCTTGCCGGTGGCCCGTTCGATTTCAATCATCGACCAGGAGGTGTGGCCGGGGGCTTTCGTTTTGACCCATTCGGTCCACGATGCAGGGTGTTTTTTTAGGCTCCGAGAGGGGGCGGTGATCTCTTCGATGATGAAACTTTCAGGGGTGATCGATCGGATGGCTAAAATGGTGATCATCTGATTGGCTTCTGTGACGATATAATCGCCGGGCCGACCTTTTTCGAGCCGCTCTTTCAGCCGGTACTCACCCCCGCAAAGGAGGGAGGCGATTGTTAAGAAAAAGAGAATCCAGATTTTCATGGGCTTCATAGTAAACGAAACGGTTCTTTAGAAACAATTGCTAATCGTAGGGATTTTCTATATATGTGGAAAAAATTGAATACGGTGTCCTATGCGGTTCAAAAAGCCCTTTTTCCTCACCTTTTCGTTCTTCATCCTTTTGTGGGGGTTTACCGGTTATAGCTCGGCTCCATCGCCTGAGGTGCAAAAGATTGATGCGGAGATCTCTGAGCTGGAGAATATGAAGAGGGGATACGAGGCGAAGGCGCTCAGGCACGAAAATTACGCAGAGTATCTTCAATTTGAGCAGCAGGCGGTTTTAGAGACGCGCCGCCATTTACAGCTGGCGGAAGAAAATAGGAACAAAGCGGCCTTAGTTCAAGAGCAGATTGATCGTCTCAAGGCCAAAAAAGAGCAGATGAAAAAGTGAAAAATCGGTCGCTAGCCCTTCTTACGGATCTCTATCAATTGACGATGGTCTATGGCTATTGGAAGGCGAAAATGGCCGAGCGGCAGGCGGTTTTTCATATCAATTTCCGCAAATGGCCTTTCAAGGGGGGCTTTGCGATCGCGGCGGGACTTCAAACGGCGATTGAATTTTTGCAGGAGCTGAAATTTTCATCGTCCGATCTCTCTTTTTTGGAAAGTCTTCATCTTTTTGAAGCTCCATTTCTCGAATTTTTGTCTCGCTTTTCTTTTGCGTGCGATATCGATGCGATGCCAGAGGGGACTCTCGCGTTCCCGTATGAGCCCCTTTTCCGCGTAAAAGGGCCGTTGTGGCAGGCGCAGCTTCTCGAGAGTCCGATGCTCAATTTGATCAACTTTCAAACCCTGATTGCGACGAAGGCGGCCCGGATCTGCCTCGCGGCTCATCCCGATCCGGTGATTGAGTTTGGAATGAGGCGGGCGCAGGGGATTGATGGGGCGATTTCGGCGAGTCGAGCTGCCTATATCGGGGGGTGTTCGGCCACTTCTGATGTGATTGCAGGAAAATTATTCGACATTCCGGTGAGAGGGACTCATGCCCATAGTTGGATCATGGCCTTTGATGATGAGGAAAAGGCGTTTGAAACGTTTGCCAAAATTATGCCGAAAAATTGTGTGATGCTCATCGATACTTACAACTCGCTCGAGGGGGCAAAAAAGGCGATTCGGGTGGCTCGATCGCTGAAAAAAGAGGGGTTTGAGCTCTCTGGAGTGAGGCTCGATTCTGGGGACTTGGCGAAATTGAGTATCGAAGTGAGAAAGTGGCTCGATCAGGAGGGGTTTTCGAAAACAGAGATCATGGCGAGCAACGAATTGGATGAATATTTGATTCGGGACCTAAAGCAGCAGGGGGCAAAAATCACCGTTTGGGGTGTGGGGACGAATTTAGTCACAGGGAAAGATCAGCCCTCGTTGGATGGAGTGTATAAACTCTCTGCGATCCAAAATGAAAAAGGGGAGTGGGTCCACCGCCTTAAACTCTCAGAGCAAACGGCGAAAGTGACCAATCCAGGAATTTTGCAAGTAAGGCGCTTTTTTGACGGCCGTTTTTATGTGGGCGATGCCATTTATGATGAGCTGACTGGGATTAAAGAGCCTTGCACCATGGTCGATGTGCACGACCCGAATCGGCAGATGGTTGGGGGGAAAAATTATCTCGATCTATTAGTGCCGATTTTTCGAAAGGGAAAACTCGTCTATGCTTCTCCATCGCTAAAGGAAATGCAGAGGCACACAAGGGATGAAATGGGGCGTCTCCCCGCACCGATGGAGCGATTTACAAATCCTCAGCCCTACTTGGCGGGGTTAGAGATGGGGCTTTACCAAAAAAAACTCGAAATGATCCGGAGGCTGCGTGAAAACGGTGATCATCACTGATGTGCAGCATGATTTCATGCCGGGCGGGGCTTTGGGGGTGCCGGGAGGAAATGAGATCATTCCGGTGATCAATCGGTTGTTGCCAGAATTTGATCATGTGATTGCAACCCAGGATTGGCATCCGCCTCACCATATCAGTTTTGCTTCTACCCATGGAAAAAAAGTGGGAGAAAAGATTGTGGTGGATGGGGTGGAGCAGATTTTGTGGCCTGATCACTGTGTCCAAAACACCCACGGGGCTGAATTGGCAAACGGGCTTGAGAAAAAACGGATTGAGGCGATTTTTCACAAGGGGAGCGATCGGAAGGTGGATAGCTACAGCGCATTTTTCGATAACGCGAGAAAGAGAAAAACAGGTCTTGCCGATCATCTGAAGAAGCGGGGAGCGAAGGACGTTTATTTTGTGGGAGTGGCGACTGATTATTGCGTTCTCTATTCGGTCTTGGATTCGCTGGAGCTCGGCTTCAATACGTGGGTGATCCAAGAGGCATGCCGAGGGATCAATCTCAAGGAAGGAGACGAAAAGAGAGCGTTCGAGACAATGAGGGCCGCTGGAGCTCTGATTATTTAGGAAAAGTCTCCAATCCGTCGATTTTCACCCTCTTCAGCCGTCCGGTGTGGCCGCTCAATATCTCGATCCGCGATTTGCCGATTTTTAGCGTTTTGGCTAAAAACTCGATCAATTCTTGATTGACTCGTCCCTTCTCTGGAACGCCTCTCACTCGGATCCGGAGGATCTCTCCTTCCCAGCCGATGATCTCGTTTTTCGAGGCGTTAGGGGTCACTTTAATTTGTAAAATCATCGCTTTTGGTGGGAATGCCAAATCATATAGCCGATCGCTGCTGCTCCGATGAAAAGGAGGGGGATGCTAAAGGCATACATATACTGGACGGTGAGGGCGATGATCGCTGCCAAAATCCCCAAAACCACCCCGATGAGCATGAAAATGGGATCCATGTAGATCCCGAGGGTGAAAACATTGAGGGCCAGAAGCGTTAAGACGAAAAGACCCGCTAAGGATCTGCTGAGGACTCCAATATTGACAAACATCGAGACGAGAAAGACGGCGCCAAAGAGGGCGATCCAGTGGAGAAATTCGTGGCCGATCGTAATCGGGGTGAGGGCTTCTTTCGTCCGCCGGTCATACCAACTTAATCCCAGAGCTAAAACAGCATAAATCGGAACGGTCCATTTCCAGTAATCCCACCCGCCGCTCGATTCCATGTCGGTGAGGAAAATGCCTAAAAAGGCCATGAGAAGCATGATCGAACAAACGACGAGCCTCACTTTCCAATGATGTGTTCCGTTCATCTCTTTTTTCCCCTCATTTTCAGTAAATAACTTTTCATCTCTTTCAGTGAGAGCGTATTGATCACCTTCTTTTTTGTCAGCCATCCTTTTCTGGCAGAGTTGACTCCTGTCTCGATGAATTGGAGCTGTTCTGCTGAATGGGCGTCGCAATTGATGCAGCAAAGGAGCCCTTTTTCCGAGGCTTTGTGCCAGAGGCGCCACTCCAAATCAAGCCGCTTAGGATTGCCGTTAAGTTCGATGATCTTTTGGTTTGCAATGGCAGCGTCGATCACTTTGGCGAGATTCACCGCCGAAGCTTCTCTTTTGAGAAGAAGGCGCCCTGTCGGATGGCCCAGCATGGTGGTCATCGGATGCTCAAGGGCCTTGATGATCCGCTTTGTCATCGTTTTTTCATCTTGATTCAGCGACGAGTGAACCGAGGCGACGACAACGTCGAGCTCCTGGAGAAGAGCATTTGGATAGTCGAGCGATCCGTCGGGGAGAATATCACATTCGCTCCCTGAGAAAATATGCACTTTGCTTTTCATTTTTCGGATCTGTTCAATCTGTTCATAAAGACGCTCTTCGCTGAGCCCATTGGCTTGGAAGCTCGATTTGGAATGGTCTGTGATCCCAATGTATTCCCAACCCATTTTTTCTGCCGCCTCAACCATTTCGTGAAGAGTGCTTTTCCCATCGGAAGCGGTGGTGTGGTTGTGAAGAGTGCCTCGAATGTCTTTCACTTCAATCAGTTGAGGAATCATTCCCTTTTCGGCCGCCTCGATCTCTCCCATATTCTCCCTCAGTTCAGGAGGGATGTAAGAGAGGCCTAAAAGTTTGTAGAATTCCTCTTCGGTTTTGATTTTTGGAATCAAAACCTTTTTCTTTTCTCCCTTAAAGCCATATTCACTGAGCGACCACCCTTTTTTGAGGGAACGATTTCTAAGTTCAATGTTATGTTCTTTAGAGCCGGTGAAGTAGATGAGGCCGTAAATGTATTGATCGGGAGCAACCACTCGCAAATCGGCCTGCATCCCATCCTCAAGGCGGATCGTGCACTTCGTATCTCCCTTCGCAACGATCTCTTCCCCCATCTCGGCAAAGGTCCGAATGACCGAGGCAGGTTGATCTGACCCTACGAGGAGGTCTAAATCGCCAATCGTCTCTTCTTTTCGCCTAAGACTCCCGCAAAGCTCGGCCTGTTTGACCCCTTTCACTTTTTTTAATTTTGCAAGAAGAGGAACTCCTCTCTGCCATCCATCCCACCAGAGGGACCGTTTTTGGTAGATTTCCCGATGCTCCAACGCTTTGAGGATGTTTTTTTCCGTTTTTTCCCCAAACCCTTTGATTTTCCCAATCTTCCCTCCTTCGGCCGCCTTTTTCAAATCTTGGATGTTCTTGATTTTTAGCTTTTCATAGAGAAGTTTGACTTTTTTGGGGCCCAGTCCCTGTACCTGAATCAACTCTAAAAGCCCCTGGGGGATGCTTTTTTTTAACTGATCGTATTCGTCGAGTTGATTGGTCTGATAGAGCTGGGTGATTTTTTCCGCCAAGTGATCGCCGATCCCAGCAAATTCGGTGAGTCGTTTCTCTCGGATCACCTTGACGAGATCCTCCTCCAGATTGAGAAGGGCTCTCGCCCCATTGCGGTAGGCGCGGACTCGAAAGGGATTTTCCCCCTTGAGCTCCAAGAGGGTAGCCATCTCTTCCAACACCCGAACGATCTCTTTCTTATGCACAAAATTACATATGGCCGAGGATGCCGATGATGCCGATCGCCACAAGATAAATCCCGACGACCAGGTTTAAGAGTTCAGGGAAAATTAAAATTAAAATTCCACAAATAAGAGCTGTGATTGGGGGAACTAATGGATGAAACATAAAACCACCTATTTTGACTACACCTTCCGGATAATCGAGATGGATAAATATTGCAACAAGATGTTATCCTCCCTCTCGTAAATGACGAACCGGCGCATTCTCACTCTCTCTTGCAAAGACCGAATCGGGATCGTCTCGAAGGTGACCACCTTTTTGACGGATTTATCCTCGAGCTTTCCCAATTTGGGGACGTTGCAACGGGTCAATTTTTCATGAGAGCGGTCTTTGAATTCCAAAAAACTCCTTTGACAAATGGAGAGTTTGCCCTTCAGTTTCAATCCATTGCTGAAGAATTAGATCTCACCTGGGCCCTTCACGATCCTCTCCAAAAGCCGCGGGTCCTTCTCCTCGTCTCAAAGGAGGGGCATTGTTTGAATGACTTGCTCCACCGATGTCAGACAGGAAGTCTTCCGATGGAGGTGGCGGCTGTGGTTTCTAATCATGAAATCCTCAAAGAAATGACCCAATGGTACAAGATCCCTTTTCATTACTGGCCGTCCCAGGACAAACGGGCTCAAGAGGCTAAGATCGGTGCGCTTGTAGAAGAAGAGGGGGTCGATCTCGTCGTTTTGGCCCGCTATATGCAGATCCTCTCTCCCGAACTTACCCAAAAGCTCGCTGGAAAAGCGATCAATATCCACCACTCCTTCCTCCCGAGCTTCAAGGGGGCAAAACCCTACCACCAAGCCTTTGAGCGGGGGGTGAAGCTCATCGGAGCTACCGCTCACTATGTGAGCGATCAGCTCGACGAAGGGCCGATCATCGATCAAGAGGTGAGCCGGGTTGATCACACCCACACTCCTCATCAACTCGTCGAGCTCGGCAAAGATGTCGAGTCGGTTGTTCTTGCTCGCGCCATCAAAGCCCACTTGGAATATCGGGTTTTTGTGAATGGCAATAAAACGGTGATTTTTAGATAGTTTTAATTCATATCGCAAATGCGAGGATATTATGGCAGCAGTTTCATCTCGGACCCCACTTACAGAGCTTCCCCAGGAATTAGGTTTAAAAGTTGCGTCATACCTGAATCCTCGGGATGCTTCAAATCTGGCTCAATCTTGCACGCGGTTAAAGGGATTGGTTTACTCAGTCCTTTACCCTCCCCAAGTGATTGATCTCGCCTTCCGGGTGCTTCAGGGGTTGAGGGACCAGGATCGGGAATCGCTTGAGCGAGTGTGCACAGATTGGAGGGGGGAAACGCAAACTAGTGGGCAAATTCCTTTTTCGTTCTCGTCTCAGTATGGATTGTCGACCGAGCATATGATTTCAAAGTCCACGATTGTATCGAATATTGTTTCGCAATTCGTTCAGCTTCACAACGGAGGGAGCTCTCAATTTCTACAATTCGGTCTTGGTAACGTGGAGTCTTGTACAATCACATTTTATAGAGCTAATATCGGAAAAATTGTGGCAATGAACCGAGAAGCTCCCTTTGAATCCTTCAGACGATTCATCGATATGTAATGCAAATAATTCCTTTTCCGTTGTACACTGTCCTTCATTTTTTTGGAGGACAATATGGTATCAAAAATTCAAGCAACTGCCGCACCTAGTACCGAATCTGGGTCTATTTTCAATCGCTGCACACAAAGTTTGCGTAGACTCGTCGACTCGATCACCCAAGTGATTGCAAATTTCTTTAAAATGATTTGCCCCTGTCTTTTCGGGCGGAAAGAGGAAAAGGGGGATGCGAAAAAGATCCCTGCGGTTCCAGTCTACCCCCAAGTGTGCCCTGTAAAAGGATTATCTGTCATACCTGAGGAACCCGAAACGGCTATAACTCCTCGTCGTACGCCGAGTCCGACTCGGAATAAGGAGGAGCTAGAGCCATTGAAAACGCCTCGCGCTTCAAAAGAGGAAGAGGCTCCTTCATCAGAAGAGGGGGAGATGGTCTATTATGAGGCCGATAGCGACGATGCAGCCGCTGCCGCCTCTCTTGAACGAAGATCCCGTTCCCGTGAGGATATGGGGAGTGTCATCGAAAAATTAAGAAAAATGGGAACATTGAAACGAGAAGAGTATTTGGATGCCCATTATCCTAGCGCCCCCGATTCTGTTGCTGCCTCTGAGAAGAAAAAACCCAAGTCAGGCACCCTAGTTGAGGGAGAGCTCCATTTCCCTCCTCAACAATACCCTGCTGCATTTTGCTTGGCCGTCACTGGAATTCAAAACATGGCAGAGGCGATTGGTTCGGGCCATCAGATAGATCGACATCTTGTAGACGGCATTCTCAAAGATGGACTCAGTTGGTATAACCATTGTACAGAGGGTAGCGATGAACCTGTTGAGTTTCCCTATGCTGGTGTGTGCCAAAATATGGAGGCATTCACTCCGATGAGTTTGGTCGAAAATGAAGATGCCAAAATTGAAAAAATGCCGTCGGGAACCTTCCACAGAAGAGTGCGGCTGATGAAGGACCAGGCAAAGAATCACCCTTATTTAGGAGCAATTATTTTCGAAGGTGATTTGACAAACAATCCGAAAGTTTTCGGCGTTGTGGCTAAACACACCGTGAAGGGAAATGCGACCCGGTTTTATTTGTTGGATCCATACGGCGATCGTCAAAATCTTGTTTGCCGCAGGTTTGACGGTTTTGCCTCCTTCTCTGCAGCCTTTGGAGCCACATCCTACTCGATGATCGTTCTTGCACCGAAAAAAAGGGAAGAGGCTTCCGCTGCAGCAGGGGCTAGTGAATAAGTAGTCAGTCTGGTATGATTCTCCCATGATTCAAGGGGATAATCTAACACTTGCTTTCGGAGGCCAGCCCGTTCTCGAAGGGGCTGGCTTCAGTATTCAAAAAAGGGAGCGATGCGGCCTCATCGGACGCAACGGCTCGGGCAAGTCGACCCTTTTCCGCCTGATTGAAAGGCGAGAAGAGCCTGACGAAGGGCGGATCATCATGCCGAAAGGGTATCGGCTTGGCGTTCTTCAGCAACATATTCACTTCACTCAGCCGACCATTCTTGAGGAGGCTGCCCTCGGCCTTCGCGATCCCCACTGTCTCTATCAGGTGGAGGCAATCTTGTTTGGCCTGGGCTTCAACGAAGAGATGCTCGAGGCATCCCCACACACCCTCTCGGGGGGGTATCAGCTCAGAGTTCAACTCGCCAAAGTGCTCGCCTCCGAGCCCGATTGTTTGCTTCTGGATGAACCGACCAACTACCTCGATATCCTTTCGATCCGATTCCTCTCGAAATTCCTCCAAGAATGGGAAGGGGAGATGATTTTGATCTCCCACGATTTGGAGTTTTTAGATCAAGCGACCACTCATATGATGGCGATTCATCGGCACCAAATCTACAAAATCAAAGGGAAAAGCACCGATATTTTCCATTTGATCGCAGAAGAAGAAGAGCGGCATGAGGTGACTCGCCAAAATGTCGAAAAGAAAAAAGCCCACCTGCAGGAATTCGTCGACCGATTTGGCGCCAAGGCCTCCAAAGCGACTCAGGCTCAATCCAAAAGAAAAATGCTCGATAAACTGCCCGATTTGGAGAAGCTAAAAAATTTAGCCCATTTAGATTTTGCTTTCCACGAGGCTCCCTTCAATGGAAGGAAAATCCTTGAGGCGTCCCACTTGGAGTTTTCCTACAATGAGGAGCCGTTAATTGAAGATTTTTCGTTGACGATTGAAAAAGGGGACAGGGTCGCAATCATCGGAAAGAACGGATATGGGAAATCCACTCTCTTGAAGCTTTTGATCCAGGAACTGGAACCGCAAAAGGGAACGCTCGTCACTTCAGAGGCGGCCCGGATCGGCTATTTTGGTCAGACTCATATCGACCGTTTGAACCCCACTCTTCGGATCGAAGATGAGATCAGTTCGGCCAACCCAGCCCTCAATTTCACTCAAGTGAGGGGGATTTGCGGCCTCATGATGTTTAGCGGCGATTTGGCGAAAAAAGGCATTTCGGTCCTATCTGGAGGAGAAAAGAGTCGAGTTCTCCTCGGAAAAATCATCGCCAAACCGTGCAATTTGCTCCTGCTCGATGAACCGACCCACCACTTGGACATCGAGTCGATCGAGGCATTGATCGATGCAATCGAAGAGTTCGAAGGTTCGGTTGTGATCGTGACTCACAGCGAGTGGATTTTGCGAAGGATCCCATTCAACAAACTGGTCGTTTGCCATAAGCAAAAACAAGAGCAGTTTTTAGGAACTTACGAAGAGTTCTTGTCGAAAGTGGGCTGGCAGGAAGAAGGGGCGACCCCAGAGCCTGAGAAGCCGAAAGCGCCTCCTCCTCCTCCCGTCAAAAAAAGTCCCAAGGGAGAGATCAAAAAGTGTGAAGAGGAGATCCTTCTGCTCGAAAAAGAGCTCGAGGAAAAAAATGGGAAGCTCGCCTCCATTTCCCAGAGTGGAAAAGGGGATGAGATCAAAAAGCTCCTTCAATCCATCGAGGCCGACCAGGAAAAAATCGATGCCCTCTATCTCCGCCTCGATGAGCTATATAAGGGCTAGAGCCGTTTCCAGGAAAGAATACGCCCCTGTTTGCGGAGATGGTCTTCGTTTCCCCCATAAACTACTGTCCCAGCCTCATGAGGAATGCCAGCCCAATCGCACCACTTCATTACCCCCTCAAAAAGATCTGATTGGATCGTAGAGGTAGATTTAATTTCGATCGGCGCAAGACGAACCCCTTCCTCTAAAATGCAATCCACTTCATTTCCCAATTTATCTCTCCAAAAATATACATTGGGAGGCAATCCATGATGAAATCGCTTTTTCATGTAATCAGAGAGAATCATTGATTCAAATAAATTTCCCCGAAGATAATGATCATAAACGTCATCGGCATTTGTCAATCTGAGAAGACTGCAAGCAAGCGAAGTATCATAAAAATAGAGCTTTGGCATTTTGACCATTCGCTTATTGAAATTGACATGATGCGGTTGTACGAGAAAAATAATATACGAAGCCTCTAAAATAGAGAGCCACGATTTAACCGTTGGCAAAGAAATCGAGGCGTCTTTTGCAAGATCAGTCAAATCGAGAAGCTGTCCAATTCTTGCTGCGCAAAGGCGCATAAACTTTTGAAATTCTAGAAGGGAACTGATTTTCTGAATGTCTCGGACATCCCTTTCGACATACGTTCGAATGTAGCTTTCTGCAAAAATAATTGGATCAGCGTGGGATTGATAAACTCTTGGATAGCCCCCTTGGAAAATGGCAGATGCAGCAGTTTCAGGTAAAATATTCGCCTCCCGCATTTCTTCAATAGAAAGGGGCAATAAAGTCATTAAAGCGACCCTTCCTGCTAAAGTTTGATTGACATGCTGGTTCAGAAGAATATTTTGAGAGCCGGTGATGATAAATCGACCTGGAATCGATTTTTCATCTACCTCAATCTGAATATATGACAAAAGCTTGGGCGTTTTTTGAATCTCATCCAAAATGACTCCCTCATCAGCTCTAAATCGCTCTAAAAATCCTTTTGGATCTTCTATGGCTTGTTCCTGCTCTTCAAACGATTCAAGGTTGACGTATCGGTAGTTTGGAAAAAGGGTTTTCGCAAGGGTGGTTTTTCCTGATTGGCGGGGACCAAACAGGGCGATCACTGGGAACTGCTTCTTCAGTTCAAGGAGCTTGGATTCTAGGGTTCTCTTGTACATAGGGCCTCTTGGACAATTTTATAAGTCAACTTATAAAATTGTCCATTAGTATTGCAAGTGGTTTAATTTAAGCGGTTTGAGGAGTTGTTGGGGGCATTTCCCCATCTCATTCGGTGAAAACGGCCCGCATAAACGTGCGGCGAGGCGCTTCATAGCTGTAAAAGTTATCGGCATGCTTCCACTTTGATGGGGAAGTGAAGGTGATTGCACTCACATTCCGATTCACTTTTCTGCATAAATTCAAGTATCTAAGGGATGCTTCAGGAGAAATTTCTTCATCTTTTTCGACCTGGACGAAGATCGTCTTCCCTCCCCGAGCTCCCTCGTAAAGGGGGAGGTTCTCCCACATTTTGGCAACCCCAAACTGGCAGCCTCGAGGTGGGTTGGGAAGATGGGCCCCTACTTCCGAATTCCCCACTGATCCTTTGACCCGAGGCATGAAAAATCGAGC
>CAZIML010000003.1:0-15511 GCA_964540255.1 uncultured bacterium | reverse complement strand
ACGGAATCGAGAAATCCTTCATGTCAGCAAAACCTTGTTCTGCGAAAAAATTGACTCCCTGTTGGTGGAGCTGTTTTTTTAAGTGAGCCGCCACAGGAGCTCCGCCGCATCCCCCGCCGACCCAGAGATCTTCGGTCGGGTACTGGTCCTTCATCTTCTCATGAACGGCTTCAATTTCTAAATAAAACGATTCCTCTGAAACATCTCTTCCACTATTTTTCCAGGTGTTGCCATTATCGAAGAAGCAAAAATCTTGTTTGGCTCCAATATAAAATCCAGCCCGTTTCCACTCACTCGCAAAGGCGTAGCTTGTTGAATGGGCTACAAGAAAGCATTTTGTGGGAGCCTCTATTGGAATTTCTGAGGCGCAATCAGAAGTAACGATCAGTCCCCCTTCTTTTTTCCAACCGAAGTGGCCGATTTTTTCTTCCAGCGAATTCCATCGTGCATCAGGGCTCTGAGGGGGGACGATCACAAACGATTCCTTTCCTCCCACCTCCCTCCGTTCCCATCGACCGCCGAGTGCGTTGATTTTTTGCTCGAGATCTCGGGCTTTCATGGTCATCATTTGGATTCGCCCCCGCCCATCCCGTGGAGTGACAAAGTCCACTTGCGCTCCAAGAGCGGTAAAACGGTCGATCGAACGTTGTGCAATTTGAGAATCAAAGGTCCGAAATGAGCGGGAACAAACCCCTGCAAAAAAGTTATAAACCGCAATCACCACTCTGGAGACAAGGTCGTTCCCAAGAGATATTCGAAAAATCGGAATCATCAAGATTTTTTTGACACACGGAAAAGGGACAATCACGTCGTTGGATGCTGAACAAACCACAAATCCTCCGATTATTGAGCCGCTATTTTATCGGGAGTCAGAGATATTTCCTAGCCTCTCGCACAGAAAGAGGGGAGAGGGGGGTCGTTTCGAGAAAGCGGGCGATCGAGGTGGGCTCCCTTTTTCCCAATTCCCGCAACATCCAACCAATCGCTTTTCGGATAAAAAAGTCTTTTTCCTTCCCCATTTTTGCACACGATCGGAAGAGCCGCTCAATGTCGATCTCCTTCCGCTTGAAGAGGGGGTAGATAAGGGCTGTTCTTTTGAGCCAAAGTTCGGAGGAGTTGAGCCACGCTTCGACAGAGGGGATCAGTTCCGGATGGCGATGAAGAAGCTCTCCCACAAGCTGTGGGGCGATCGTATCGACCGTGTCCCACCAAGAGTGAGTCAAAATGAGCTTTTTGTAGAACTCGAGGTCTTCGGGAAGAGCTTTTTTTCTATGATGGATTGCATGATAGACGGCCGCTAAATGAAACTCCCGCTCAGATTCCCCCATGAGAGCGAGCGATTCGGCGCGCCAATCGCTCGAGGGGAGCTTTTTGACTGCAGAGCGGAGGAGGGGAACTTTGACCCCGAGAAATGGGAATTGGTTTCTCATGTAATTCGTTTGCCAAAGAGCGAGTTCTTGATTGGCTAAAGGGAGGAGAGTCTGGCGCAGAATCGACTGAATCATCGGGCGATTTTATCCTTCAAAAAAAAAGAATGCAAGATTTTCTTGGCTCAATTTTTTTCTTTAGGTAAGCTGAAGCACATGGATAAAAAGTTGAAGCTCGGTCTTTTCTCTCTTGTTTTCTTTGGAATTGTTGCGATCTCTCTACTGATTTTTTTCAGCGACGGAGTGATCATTCTGAACCCGAAAGGAATCGTCGGCCAAAAAGAGCGGGATCTCCTTTTGCTCTCTACCTACATCATGCTCTTTGTTGTGATTCCCGTTTTCCTTCTCACGTTTTTCATCGCATGGAAATATCGGGTGAGCAACAAGGGAGCAGAATATAAACCCGAATGGGACAATAGCCATTTGGCGGAGGCGATCTGGTGGGGATTTCCGTTGTTGATCATCGTGATTTTAAGCGTGATCACTTGGAGAAGCTGCCATGAACTCGATCCTTTCAAACCGCTTCAGTCTGATCAGAAACCGCTCCACATTCAAGTGGTCGCTCTAGAGTGGAAATGGCTCTTCATTTATCCGGAGCAAAATGTGGCGAGTGTCAATGACCTCCGTTTTCCCGTAGGGGTCCCTCTCAATTTTGAGATCACAGCCGATGCTCCGATGAACTCATTCTGGATCCCTGAATTGGGAGGACAGATTTATGCGATGAGCGGGATGCGCTCGAAGCTCCATTTAATGGCGAATGAGCCGGGGGAATTTAGAGGCTTTTCAGCCAATATCAGTGGGAAAGGATTTGCTGGAATGACCTTTATGGCCAAAGGAACTTCTGATGATGAGTTTGAACGTTGGGTTCAAACAGCTCAAAGTTCCCCTTCGTTGGGAAAAAATGAATACCGCGAACTTGCAGCGCCGAGCGAATATGTTCCTCCCGCGACTTATTCTTTGGGAGAATCGAAACTATTCGATGAGATTATCATGAAATATATGATGCCGCAGAAGGAAATGCATGCTAGCAGCTATTGAGTATTCGGATATTTTCGGGAGGTTGACCCTTCAAGCGCTGAAGCACGACGCGATTGAGGCCTCTGTGGGGGTCTCGATGATTTTGGGAGCGATCGGCCTTGTCGCATTTCTCACCTTTACCAAGCGGTGGGGATGGCTTTGGCGCGAATGGCTCACATCGCTCGACCACAAAAAAATTGGGATCATGTATCTGGTGGTCTCGGGAGTGATGCTTTTTAAAGGATTTGTCGATGCGGGGATGATGAGAGCCCAGCAGCTCCTTTCGGTGGGCGATTCGTTCGGCTATCTCTCTTCGACCCACTACCAACAGATTTTCACCGCTCACGGAACGACCATGATCTTTTTTGTCGCGATGGGGATGGTCTTTGGTCTCATCAATATCATTTTGCCCCTTCAAATCGGGGCTCGAGACGTCGCATTTCCCTTTTTAAACAACCTGAGCTTTTGGTTCTTTACGGTGGGGGCGATGCTCCTCATGGTTTCACTCATGATTGGCAACTTTTCGGCAGCCGGCTGGGTCGGCTATCCTCCCTTGTCGGGGATCCAGTATAGCCCGGGCGTGGGGGTCGACTATTGGATCTGGAGCCTTCAAATATCGGGGATCGGCACCCTTCTTTCAGGGGTCAATTTCATCGTAACAATTTTCAAGATGCGCTGTCCCGGGATGACTCTCATGAAAATGCCCCTCTTCGTCTGGGCCACTCTCAATGCGCTCGTCCTCGTGGTTTTTGCTTTTCCCATTTTGACAGCGACTCTCGCGATGCTCTCGCTTGATCGAACGATGGGGATGCACTTTTTCACCCCCGATTTTGGGGGCAATCCGATGATGTACATCAACCTGATCTGGGCGTGGGGACATCCTGAAGTCTATATTTTGGTCATGCCCGCCTTCGGAATTTTTTCTGAAGTGGTCGCCACCTTTTCCGAGAAGCGCCTTTTTGGCTATACCTCAATGGTATGGGCTCTTGTCGCCATCACTTTCTTATCATTTGTAGTGTGGCTCCACCACTTCTTTACGATGGGAGCAGGACCCAACGTCAATGCCTTCTTTGGAATCATGACGATGGTGATCGCCGTCCCGACGGGGGTCAAAATTTTCAACTGGCTCTTCACCATGTTCAAAGGGAGAGTCCACTTTACAACTCCCATGCTTTGGTTTTTAGGATTTGTGATCATTTTTACGATTGGGGGAATGGATGGAGTATTGATGGCGATCGCTCCGGTCGATTTCCAAGTCCATGGAAGTTTGTTCCTCATCGCCCACTTTCATTCGATGGCGGTGGGAGGCGTTCTCTTTGGGATTCTTTCAGGCTTTACCTACTGGTTTCCGAAAATTTTTGGATTCAAACTCAATGAAAGGCTTGGAACTTACGCCTTTTATTGTTGGTTCTTCGGCTTTCTCATCGCCTTCATCCCTCTCTATATTCTGGGGCTCATGGGAGCCACTCGGAGGCTCGACCATTATGAGGCAGGAACAGGCTGGGGCCCTCTTTTTGCGGTGGCCGCTTTCGGTTTCTGTGTTGTGGCGGTAGGAGTCGTCTTCCAGGTATTGCAGCTCCTCGTCAGCATCCGCGACAGAAACAAAAATCGGGACACCACGGGCGATCCATGGAATGGGAGAACTCTCGAATGGTCGACTGCGTCCCCCCCTCCTTTCTACAATTTCGCCGAGATCCCAGAAGTCGATTCGCGCGATCCATTCTGGACTCAAAAGCATCATCCTCACAAGCCGCGGATTGAGGAGATCCACATGCCGAAAAATTCTCCCTACGGAGTGATCATCGGCGCTCTTAGCTTCACCCTAAGTTTTGCCCTCATTTGGTACATTGTTTGGCTGGGAGTTCTTTCGGGATTGGGGATTTTGATCTGCCTCATCGTCCGCCTCTCTCAAAAGCATACGGAATATACGATTACAGCTGCCCAAGTGGCGGAAATCGAAGCGAAGAGGTCCCACACATGAAACCCTACCCAGACACCCATCACGATGTTTCGTCCAACACAATCTTTGGTTTTTGGGTCTATTTGATGACCGATTGCGTCATGTTCGCCTCGTTTTTTGCGGCCTACGCGGTTCTCCAAGGAGGAACCTATGGAGGTCCTACCCCGAGAGATCTCTTCGATCTTCGCTTTGCCCTTTATGAGACAATCGTTCTTTTGATGAGTAGTTTTGCGGCGGGGATTGCGATGCTCTTTGCCCCGAAACACCATCGATCCCAAGTGACCCTCTGGTATGGCCTGGCTTTTCTTTTAGGGCTCCTTTTTCTCGCTATGCAGGCCTCTGAATTCAGCCAGATTTTTTCTCAAGGCTATAACTGGAAAACAAGCGCCTTTCTCTCCTCCTATTTCACCTTAGTGGGGCTTCATAGCCTTCACATCGCAGTCGGGATGATCTTGATGGTTCTCTTCGCCATCCAGCTCTTTTTGTGGGGATTTACCCCGATGGTTCTCCGGAGGCTCACCTGCTTGAGGATCTATTGGCAGTTCATCTACTTGATTTGGATTTTCACCTTTGCGATCGTCTATTTAATCGGAGCGAAATAAAATGCACACAGATCCCTCTCCCCAAGATGTCGAATATGGAACGATCAAATCATATCTCGGCGGCTTTCTCCTCTCTCTCCTCCTCACTCTTGGGGCTTACTATGCAGCGACTCTAAAATTTTTCTCTCCCTTAGGGATCGACATCACTGTGGGACTTTTCGCGATCTTCCAGTCGGTGATTCAGCTTCTCCTCTTCTTCAACCTCACCCGCGAGCCGAAACCCCGCTGGAATCTGATCGTTTTTCTCTTCATGCTCATGGTTGTTGTGATCATTATCTTAGGTTCGATCTGGATCATGAATAATCTCAATTACAACCTGATGATGCCATGATTAAAACCTACTATCTTTTGATGAAGCCAGGGATCATCATGGGGAATTTAATCACCACGGTGAGCGGATTTGCCCTCGCTTCGAGAGGAGCCTTTGATCTTCCCCTCTTTCTCGCCACGATGGGGGGTCTTGGAGGGCTCATCGGTTCCGCCTGTGTTTGCAATAACTACATCGATCGCCATCTCGATGCGAAAATGACAAGAACCAAAAGGCGCCCCCTCGTTATCGGCCTCATCACCCATCAAAAAGCGCTCCTATTCGGGGCCGTTTTAGGTTTAGCAGGGATCGCCATTTTGGCCCTTTTCACCAATCTTCTCGCCCTCACCGTTGCGATGATCGGTTTTTTTGTCTATGTTCTTCCCTATAGTTTCGGAAAATGCCGCACTGTTTATGCAACAGCGATTGGGAGCATTTCGGGAGCGATCCCTCCCGTCGTCGGCTACTGTGCCGTGAGCCATCAATTTGACATGGGAGCGGCCCTTCTTTTCATCATCTTGGTCCTTTGGCAGATGCCCCATTTTTTTGCGATCGCGATGTTTCGCCTTCGCGATTACACAGCCGCCTCGATCCTCGTGATGCCGGTCACCCATGGACCTCACGCGACCAAAAAGCGGATCCTTCTCTATGTGATTGGCTTTGTTTTAGCGACCCTTCTTTTGATCCCTTTTGGATACACCGGCCCCTATTATCTGGCAGCGGCCCTTCTTTCAGGAGCCGCTTGGCTCATCCTTTCTCTTCAAGGGTTTAAGACCGACAATGACGAGATGTGGGCGAGGAAGATGTTCCGCCTTTCCTTGTGGATCATCACCCTTTTTTGCACAGTGATCTTTGTTGAAAAATTTTAATGGTCAGGTTTCTATCGACGAAAGCCCTCTTCTTTTAACGATTGTCATTGAGATGGGAACACGGGAGATGAGCGATGAAATTTCTCCTGAAAATCCAGCCCTATGTTGGTTTTCCGATGGGAGATCGTTTCTCTCTTCTGATGAGTTTGAAATTCTCCTCGTCGGATGCAACCTCCCAAAAATAGAGCAACTGCCCTCCAATTGCCGCCTGATTGAGCTTTGTTCCGTCGGCTATTATGGGTGGAAGAATCGGGGGGCAAAATTGGCCCGGGGGCGCTATATCCTTTTTTCCGATAGCGATTGCAGACCATCGAGCGGCTATTTAGAAAGGGCAATCAGTACTTTAGAAAGCGATCCATCCCTATCTGGAGTGACGGGCGCTACGAAATATGATGGAAATTCTTATTTGACTCGATTGAACACAGTTCTTTGTTTTGGGTTCCTTCATAAGCCCCGGAAGACCCTGGGCCGTTTTTCTCCGATGGGGCATAACCTTCTTGTTCGAAAAAAGCTATTTCCTGAAGCCCCCTTCGGCCCTTTTACAGGTCGAATTGGGGGAGATCAATTCATCGCTCGGTATCTAAAAAAAATTGAAAAGCCTCTGAGGCCCGATCCCAGGCTTCTGATTTACCACGAAGACATTTCGTACCACATCCGATTGACGATTGAACAACATTTTCGAGAGATTTACAAAGGGCTGCTCGACAAAACTGCCCCCTCTCGTTTTCAAAAAGTGAGCACAGGGTTTTTGATTGCCCCTTTAAACGCACTAAAAAGGGTGCGTCGCCTTTTTAAGTATGGGAAATACCTCCGTTTTCGTTGGTGGGAGATTCTTTGCGCCCTTCCGATCCTTTTTTTATTGGGGGTTTTTGACCTAGGGATGGTTCTTTTTTATTCTCTCTTCCCAGCACTTTTTGATCGTGCATTGAAACATATGATTGGAGAGGCTCGGTGAAGATTCTCATGGCAGAGCACACCCACTTTGGCGCTGTTTGCAGGGTGGGATGCCATCATTTGGCAGAAGGGTTGGCAAAGAGGGGGCATGAGATCACATACCTTTCCACCTATCTCACCCCCCTTCATTTTTTCTTCTACTTCACCCGGAGGCGTAAAGCGATCAAAGAGCGGATGGCCAATTGGCGCTCGAACGGGATGATGAGCGCTTCAGGAATCGACTCTTATGTTCCGTTTACTTTGATCCCCTATTGTCGCACCCCCTTTTTTGATTCTCTTACAGCAGCCTATCGTCAATTTCGATGGACCTTTCCCCCTCTATCGAGCCGATTGAAGAGCCCCTATGATGCCCTGTTGATGGGCGATCCTCGTTTTTTGCCTTTAGTCGATGAGATCGATGCTCCAATCAAGATTCTCCGATTGACTGATGATCCATTGAGCTCTTCTGGCTCTCTTCGATCGTTGGAGCTTCTATTAAAAGAAGGCCTTTTCAAGTGTACACACGTGATTGTAACCGCCCAAAAGATCTCTCACTTTCTCGAGAAAAACTTTGAGTATCGAAAAGCGATTTATATGCCAAACGGAGTTGATTTGGATCACTTTATCATTCATCCAAAAGGAAGCGAGCCCTCGGATCTGTTTTCGATCCCTCAACCTCGAGCTATTTATGTGGGGGCGATCGATGAGAGGCTTGATTTAGATCTTCTGAAGTTTTCAGCAGCTCAACTCCCTTCGGTTTCTTTCGTATTGATTGGCCCTCAATATATCTCATTAAAACCGTTAGAGAAAATTCCAAACATTTTCATATTAGGGTCTCGCCCTTACGAAGAGCTTCCCAATTATTTAAGTTCTTCTAGAGTGGCCCTCATTCCATTCAAGAAAAATCGGAGAACTGACTCGATTTGCTCCATTAAATTAATGCAATACCTAGCAGCAGGGCTGCCAACGATAGCAACTCGACTCGAAGAGCTCGAGTCGCAGGGAGCGCCGGTCGATCTTGCCGAAACAGCGAGTGAATTTTCCGATTCGATCCAGAAAAATCTCGGAGCGAACGGAGATCCAGAAAGATTCCGTTCCTACGCCGCCCATTTTTCATGGGAGAAAAACCTCGACTTTCTTGAGACGCTACTTTTTGAGCGCCTCTTCGCGAATGTTTGAGCTCATTTTACCCAAATAAGGGGGCAGTTCGAGCCCTGCAAGAGCTGTCACATCGTGAAGGGTCGGGAGCGACTTGACAAACTGGCTGATGAAGTTGGAGGTCGACGACCCCTTTGAGGGATCTCCTCCATTTCCGCTATCCCAAACGGTAATCTTGTCGATTTTAATATTCTTGATCGCCTCGGTCTGGAGTTTGACGATCTCTTCGAGTTTTTCAATCAAAAGCATCGTGGAAGCGCTCTTTGGATCCTCTCCGCATGCTTTCACCAGTTGCTGGTATCCTTTTGCTTTGGCATCGAGAAGTTTCTGGATCCCTTCCGCCTCAGCCTCTCTCATCGCGAGGAGCGCTTCAGCCTCGCCGCGCGCTCTCAAGACCCGGCTTTGGGCTTCAGCAGCCGCTTCAATTTCGATCTTTTTCTTTTGGATCTCTTGGGGGACGATCTGCTCCGCTTCCAAGAGTTGCGCTTGAGCGAGCGCCCTTGCCCGTTGGATCTCCGTTTCCGCCTGTTGCCTTGCTACATGGCTTCTTTGGTTTGCTTGGGCCTCTTTTTCTGCGAGCATCGCATTTGTTAGCGCCACTTGAGCTCTCGACTCGTTTTCCCCTTTCATCGCCTCAGCGTCATAAGAGGCGACCGAGATTCTTCTCTCTTTTTCGGCCAGCGCCTTCCCGATATCTCCCTGCTTTTCCTGTTCGGCCACATCGACCTTTGCCTGATTGACCGCGGTGGAAGAGGCCTTTTTCCCGATGCTGTCGATGTACCCTGACTCGTCGGTGATATCGGTGATATTGACGTTGAGCAAAGTGAGGCCGATTTTGTGGAGTTCAGGCTCGATATTTTTTTTAATCGATTCCAAAAACCGCTCTCGGTCTTGGTTGATCTCTTCGATCCTCAGTCCTGCAACGGTGAGTCTCAGCTGCCCGATGATGATCTCGGTCGCCATCGACTCGATCCCTCGATGATCGAGATCGAGGAGGCGGACTGCGGCGTTCGTCATGATTTCAGGAGTTAGCCCTACCGCTACTGTGAAAGTGCTCGGGACATTGACGCGGATATTTTGGTGGGAGAGGGCCCCCTTCAATGGAATGTGGATCGTGCGAGGAGTTAAATCGAGAAACGCGCATCCTTGGATGATCGGCCACACAATCGTCCCACCCCCGTGGTAGCAGCGGACATTACGGCTTCCCCCCACTCGCCCGTAGACCACCAAGATTTTATTCGATGGGCAGCGCCTGTAAAGAGTGATTAAAAAATAGACGATAGCGGCGCCGAGCAGGAGAGAAACATTGAGAAAAGAAAACGCGAATTCCATAAAACCCTCTTTTAAAAGAAAGCATTCTAGCATGAATTGATTTGTTTGGGTATCCTTCTCGCCCTATGACCCCCTCCTCGCCTATTTCACTATTCTATTTTTTGTGGCAGATCATCGATCAGTGCCGCGCCCCCCAAAATAAAATCGACCCAATCCAGGAGCGCTGGTGGACTCAGATCTCAGCGACTGCTGAGTATCAAAACTTTCTTGCAAAGCGTGAGGAGATTCATCGGAGCGAACAGATCCGTTGGTACCATGCAGCCGATCTTCTAACCACCTATCAATCGATTCGAAGCCATAGCGAAACTGAAAAACAACCATTTGGCGAACTAGCTGGCAAAATTTATTGCACCCCTTCTCAATTTGGTTTATGGATGCCCGGGGTCGCCCTGATGGCTGCCTATCTATCTCAGAAGAAAGGGATTCATGGGCTCTTTGTATGTAGAGAGCTTGAGTCTTTATCCCATCAGATTCAGAAAATCAGCGCCTCGTCCTCGGACCAGCGATTGGCCTTTATCGTCTCATGCACCTCTTCGGCATATCGGGCACAGCCGCGCCATTTTCCCCAGCATAAGGTGGCTGTGTGCGTTGAAAAAAAAGGGGCCGTTCTCTCGATTGCTCTTTTAGACGCCATGCCTCTTGGCAGGGAGGATGAAGAGATCGATCCGAAGCATCTTTCCAAAGATTTATGGAGTGGAGAACAAGAGTTGGGTCAGTACAATTTTCAGGAGTTGGTCCTCCGCGCTATTTTGGCAGGATGTCCCCAAGAGGCCCCCCATCTTCGCCTCTTCGCCTCCTCTGTTGTGAGGGAAAAGACCTACGGGTGCGATATTTTTGCCCTTCTTGATGGCGTTGCGTTTCTTCGCGACCCTGATTTTTTCGATAAAATTCACTTTTCAAAGGAGAAGCGTATCCCGATGATTACAAGGCTTCCTCCTGAATTTATGGTTGGAGCTCAATCTCCAGAAATGATTGATGAGTATGAAAAAAGAGGAGGGGAGTTGGACCGACCCCTCATCGGCAAGACAAAAACGCTACGGGAAACTGTGAATGAAAATCTGACATCTGTCAAAAAAGGGCGCGGCCCTGATCCGATCGAAAATATCTACATCGTGAAAAAACTCTTTAAATATCTAAATATTGTGATCTTAGCGTCAAAATATTTCACCCGTTCAGAGATTGATTCGATTTTGTCATCGAAGATTGCTTAACTTCTACGGATTTTCTCTGCAATATCTCTAGTATTCACATTGGGAATCGCCAAATAGTTTCGCCGATCCAAAGAGATTTGATGAGTTTGAATCCCTGCGGCAGAGACACGTTGTTGAATCTCTCCAATGTTAGACGTTTCAGTAAGATCCACTAATGCATCTACATGATACCCTGGACGAAGATATGCTCTGAAGTTCGTTTTAAAACAATTGCTGAGAAACCGAGAGTGGGAGTTATAGCCAGGAATTTCTCGTGTATACCTTGTTTTCTCAGCAATTTCTCGAATCACTCTCTCTCCGAATGGTTTAAGATCTTCTTGAGCCAAAAGATGCGTATGACCTACTAAAGTACCTGAAGAATCATCCAAGGCTAATTGGATGTGATCCAGACTTTCGTCATAGCGGCTGGATGAGTGGGGAAAATAATAGAGAACCTCCTCCTGTAAGCCATGTTTTTTAAATGCATCAATTAATCCTTTTGCGTGGTGTGCCCCACAAGAAAATATAACACCCTCCTCTGAGTTCGTTCTCAGTTTTTGTAGGTTTTGGAAAAAAGTTGTGATCCGTTGATCTTCCTGTGCTCTGATGACTGGCATTCTCCTCGACAGATCTACAGAATGTATTTCACTGAAATCCTCATAGTTTCTATCAACCCCTTTTATAGAGACGGATAATTTTGCAGCCTCGCTAAATATTTGTTTTAAAATCTGACATGCATCCAATTGTTTAATCTTCTCAGCAACATCTATATATCTTTGGCTAGAAACATACAGTCTGAGCAACTCGGCCAAATTGCTAAAGCTAATGTCACTTAATTTCTTTGTTATTCCTCGTTGCTTCAAAAGTTGTTCGGCCTGTTTTTGAATATCTAAGTCAAGGTTTAATTGTTCGTTCTGCAGTCGGATGATTTCATCGGCTGATAAATCTTGGGGAGTTTCGAAGCAATAAGTTCCATAACCTCTTTTGTTTAAGTCAGGTAACAATTCTTTGATAAGAGTTTTAGGAATTGTATCCCAGTGATATTCAAAAACAATAACAACAGGTAATGACATGGATTTCACCAAAAAATGAATTTAAAGAATTTTAAACAAAAAGGATATCATGCCAGGGATTTGACATGCAACCTCTCTCTGTATTGTATCATTATCGACAGCAGTATAATGCCCCCAAAACTTGAATCCGAAAACTCGACGAACCTTTGATTTTCAGACACCCTCTCAATCGCGATTACCGTTCTCGATAAATGTATCAAGAATTTTCAAGACATGAACCCGCCGTACTCCTATCTAGAACGAAGTCAATATCCCGAACCACTGCCTCCAACTGATCTCGATCGGGGTGGAAAAAAATGTCCACTACTTCCATCGCCTCAATCCCCAAAAGATGCGCCATGTGTCCGATTTGCTTTTCTAATTTTTCAAAATCGGCAGCATCGAAGGTGGACCTGCCGCTATCTATCGCAAGACGGCAAATGAGTAATTCCCTGCAGCTGGTTAAAAAGTCGAGATAACTGTAGCTTCCCCCTTTTTTGTAGGGCAGATTAAAGTTTGGATGTTGATCTAGAATTGCTTGTACATACATTTCCGCACCGCTATAGTTCTTTTGCTGTATGGTGATTATGAAGACAGCCGAAAGCAAGAACTCTGTAGATTCAAGGCCACCGCCTATATTGATATATTCATTTAGGTTGATCTGTTGAATGCAATCTCGAAAAGCTTCTAGATTGTTTTCACTCATAGCGTCTTGTGCAGCTCTTAGAAGCTCGTATTGATTTGACACCATAGCCCCTATCAAGGAATCATCGGAATGGCGCTGAACACTCGTTGTTTGAGTAATAAACATAAAATCACACTCACGATTTGTTTGTTGTTAAGTGTTGTTTTTGTTTTTTTTATGCATTATTATATGTTAGTTAAACAGCGTGATTATCAAATATGTGAGCAATGTAGTCAAGAGTAATTCTATATTTTTGAAAATACTTTAATACTAATAGGCATCAGATTGGCAAGAATATTAAACCGAGAGGCAAATAGGGGGGGGGGATGCTCCGTAATTGTTAGGAACTAGTCCTTGTACTCTCCCCTCTAAAATTTGTTTTGTCGCTTTAAATTAGGTTCTATTTCCACAATGAAAATTTTCTGGTCAATTCAGACACCTTTGTCCAATCGCCGAATAAGACGATTCCGTAATAGACAAGATCCGCATCCTTTTTCTGTTTTGTGAGCTCTATTTGTTCTGTGTAAGTTCCTACGGTCATGGTGTCAGTGAAATCCACACATTGAATTCCTGCTTCCCGCGCTGCTAGTTTTAAAGCTCTGATTTTATTCGAATTGGCTTTTAAAATCATGAATGGCATTTCTGATATGTTGGGATGGCTTCCTCCATCGGCATCGATATAATTAGTGAGACGCAAAGGCTCTTTTCCAATATCAGACCCAAACCCAATACACATGTGGGCAAGGGCGTTCATAATGACTCCAGGCTCAATTTTTTCATTCATGACTGCTGCTAATTTATTTGCGAACATACATGTCTCCTAAAATTCAAAACGGTTAAAACTGTTCTTCCAATTATTCTCAACGGCGGTTTGAGCTAAGCTCAAATCCTTATTTCTTAGAGCCTCAATGATCTGGGCGTGCTCTTCATAGGAGAGCGCCGCGTTTTTGATTTTATCAAAATAATAAAGATCTAATCGCTTTAGTTTATGTTTTAATTCAGAAATGACCTTTTCAAGCTCTTTGTTTTCTGAAAGCTTCACATAAATGGAGTGGAAGTCATAATCGGCGTCCAAGGCTGCTATCCGATCCCGGCCCTTCATTTTTTGCAAAAATCGCTCGTTAGCTTCGGTCATGGCTTGAATGTGAAGATCGGTCATCGATCCAAAAGCTTGGCTAAGTGCTAACCGTTCCAATGTCCATACAATCGAATAGAGATGAAATGCGCTGTGAAAATCTATAGAACTAACGAGGGTTGAGCGATTGGGTTTTGTTTGCACAAGCCCTTCGTCTTCAAGACGGAGCAACGCTTCTCGAATCGGGGTCCGACTGACCCCGAATTGTTCTGCGAGTTCCTTGTCCCGCAATTGCGTCCCTGGTGCCAAAATTCCCTCCAAAATCAGATTGCGGATTTTAAGATAAGCCTCTTGGCGAACAAAGGTACGTTGAATTTTTTCTTCCATAAACACCCGGTAGCTCATTTACTGATATGTAATATATCACGCAAAACACCCTTTTTCGTAAAGACATTTCTGATTGTCAGATATGTTCATGTGATATAAATTATTTCCATTTAAGTAATGAGGAGGTGGTTATGGCAGTATGGATAAAAGGGGATATTAGCTTAAATAAGCCGCTAGTTTTTGAACACCCAACGAAAGATGTGGTTATTTCAGGGAAGTTGACTTCCGATTTTGATATATCTTTTATAGTTAGGAATTTAGTTGTTTTTGGGGAGATTGTCACAACAAAAGATGTAGCTTTAAACACGGCAGCTGATTTTTTTAAATTTGGTTTTATCAAAGGAAAGGAGGTAAGTGTTGTGTCTGACGCCAATACATACCTTGGTGCTAATGATGAGGCGATTGAAAAAATAAGAGCTTTAGGTATCGACTTAACGAGAACGCCTGGCGGTGGCCTAAGCGTTCGTATACCCAACTAAATCAAGCTTAATCCCTATACCTTGCCGGCCTCGCGCTGATCATCTATATCCTGTAATTTTTTTTGGTCCAATAGAGCGGTAGAATGCACTGAAAAATATTTTGAGCACATCCCCTAGGGTCCCTTTCCCTCTGATTCGTTTGATTTTTCCTCAACCTCATCAGGATGAGAACAAATTTTCTCCTGTTCAGGGATTCTATAACAACGATCGCATGGAAGACCATAGTTTGGAAGCTTACATTGGACAGTCATCTCATAGGTCCTTCCTGCTTCTATTTGATATTCACTCAATCGAGTATCGGAAAATAATTTTCTCGCTTGTATTTCCACACCATCGACAACCTGACGATCAAGGAAAAGACACCAACTTCGAGGAGAGTTTGCGTATTGACGAGGAGAAAAAATGGCCGTAACAGGATCGGAAACTTGCGTCATGAACACATTAGAAAATAACTCCTTAAGTTTCTGAACATTCGAATGAACATTGAGAACTATTGGATCAACTCTTCTAACTGAAGATTTGAGACGAAAGGTAGCGCTTGCTTGTTTAATGATATCTGAATCGTAGGATATTTTTCGAACATCTATAGGTGTTCTATCCATAGGGCAGGTATTATTGAATCGAGCCCAAGTACCCAAACAATCAGCATCAAAAATATGACCACATTCTAACCGTATTGGATAACTCAACGGTTTAAAACAAATGTCACATGAAGGAATTTCAGTAAGAACCTTAGATATACTAGGACTAGCCATTTTTTCTCTCTCTTGTTTTATAAAAGTTTTTTGTCATATATACCCAAATGAGCCCAAAAGTTGGTTTTTGGCGGGGTCGGACAGCCGCTCAATTCGCCTCCTTGCCAAAACCGCAACTTTTGGGCTCATTTGGGTATATCGTCCCCATTCTTTTCCATGAGTCCATTGCCACAGACATAATCCATTCCCCAGGCGTATAGGCAATTTTGGTCTGTTTCTTTAAAATCGGCTTCAGGGAGTGGGCTACAAACAGAACCTGAGCGAAAAGTATCAAATCTTCCCT
>CAZIML010000002.1:0-27365 GCA_964540255.1 uncultured bacterium | reverse complement strand
CTTTCTCGGCGCCAAAGGAGCCACCGGTACCCAAGCCTCCTTCCTCACCCTCTTCAACGGGGATGCGAAGAAGGTGAAAGAGCTCGAAAAGCTGATCGCCCATGACTTTGGCTTTACAAAGATCCTTCCCATTGCAGGTCAAACCTATACGCGCAAGCTCGACCTCCAGATTCTCAACACACTCGAGTCCTTTGCAGCGACCGTTCACAAAATGGCGACCGACATTCGGCTTCTCGCCCATGACGGAGAGTTTTCGGAAGGCTTTAGCGACACGCAAGTAGGTTCCTCAGCCATGCCCTACAAGAGAAATCCCATTTACTCTGAGCGGATTTGCGGCCTGGCCCGCTTTCTCATTTCTTTGGCTCAAAATCCCGCCTACACAGCAGCCACCCAATGGCTCGAGCGATCCCTCGACGATTCATCGAACCGCCGTTTATCAATCCCTGAATCGTTTTTGGGAGCTGACGCCATCCTCAATCTCCTCTTCCACCTTCTCTCTCATCTCACTGTCAATCGGCAAAAAGCTCTTGCCCATTTAGAAGCCCAAATTCCCCACCTAGCGATGGAAAATCTCTTGATGGAGGCTGCGAAACAAGGAGCTGACCGGCAAGAAACGCACGAACGACTCAGAAAACTGGCCGGAAAACCTATCGAAGAAGTTGCAAAAGAACTGAAACTCGATCCGAAAGAATTTGCTCCAGAAAAACTGATTGGGAGAGCCCCCGATCAAGTGAGAGAATTTTTGACAACCGAAGTGGAGCCATTTTTAGAAAGGCACAAAAACAGCTCCGTTTCTGTCCCCTCTGTTGAAGTTTAGTCGATTCTCGATCCTTCACTCACCCTGCCCTCTATCAAAATCTCCATATCTTCTGAATCTACTGGGACAACAACTTGCCGGAAGGAACGGGCCACCTCTAGGTCTGAGATTTCAGCATAAACTGCATCGCAGACTTCCTGAGTGTATTCATCTATACTTTCATCACATGGAGGCGGAGGAGCCGGACGATGAACAAAGATTCTGGCGCAGCCCAAGCACGATCCGAATAACAACGTAAAAATGCCTCCACCGAGCTTCGCTGATAATTCCGATCTGTACATCAAGATAACGGACATTCCTGTGATCAAAACTCCTCCTGCAATAGGACCATAAATCCAACGTCTTTTATTGAATGTAAACTCACTCGCGAAAATTTTAAGTTTGTTCGCAGCCTCATTCACACTCTGAAATATCCACTTACGCAAATATTCGACACGTCTTATCTGTTCAACTAGATCGACTCGCCGATCATTGACTTCATGGGAAGTTTCACAAAACTCCGCCGTTAATCTAAGGATCGCATTTGGGACTTTCTGCAGCAAACGGGCCTGGGTTAAGTTCTCCACAATCTCAAACTGATTCGAATAGGGAGGGATCACTAATTCCTTTAGGGCCTCTTCTTTGAGGTCCGATAGCTTTTCTAGAGTATCTAATACACCCACTGCATCTTGACGAAGCGCATGAAATCGGGGATGATCGAAATGGGAAAGGTCGCAGCTTCTAATTGACATGATTATATTTCCGATTGGGAAGGCACAAAAACAGCTCCGTTTCTGTGCCCTCTGTTGAAGTTTAGTAAGTAGAGAAACTTTTCCAGACTAGATATTCAGGTTTTTGAGTTTTCCCATTGTAGGAAGTCCAAGAACCTTCTAACTCTCCAAACGCCTTCACTCGGTAAGAAGCAACGCCCCAGAAAGAGTTATTGGAAAGATCGGTGAAAGCAACGCTGAGAACATCGTCTTTCAAGATCCCCACTCCGAGTTGCGTTTGCTGACTTCCAACTCTCCAAATCACTGCATAGTTTTCTCCTTGGGGAGCAATCACCACTTCTCCCTGATATCCGCCCCCAAAAGTGCCGTTACCGCCGCTTAAATCGTAAGTTCCCGTCTTGAGCGTCCAAGCAAAAGCGCTTGTATTCAAAAAGAGCATCGCTAACAAAATCCAATTTTTCATTGTATCCCCATAGTGGTTGTTCAAAGAGGGGAAGATCCTAAGATTTTTTAGGAAAATTGTAAAGAACCCATTCGATGAAAGCGGCTTTTTAGAAGGAGAATATGAAGATCGAGGTACTCTTTAAAGAGCCCTATTTGATCTAGGGCTGTAGAAGGATAGATGAGAGGAATTTGGATATTGGCTCCCCTCAAGATCACCCGAGCCCCTTCGCTGCCCCCCCGTTCCCCCAGAAAATGGACTTGAAAATCGAGCTGGACAGGCGCATCGTTATTCACCCGAAGGGATAGATTGAGCGGCTCCCATTTTTTCATCTCTTGCGAAAACCGAGCCATGCAACGAGCTACCGAGTCTCTCGGAACATCAGGGAGATACCATTCTCGGTGAGATTGGGAGCGAAGATGCGTCTCGGGCAAAAGCGATCTTTCTCCCTCCACGAAAAAAAGATCCCCCGATCGGGCGATCTGACTTGGCTCTGAAGAAACTGGGGTAACCTGAGATTCAACGATGTCCAAAAAATGAGAACGGTAAAGCACTTTCACTCTTTTGACAAACTCCAACACAGATGAGATTACGAATTCTAGTGACTCACGATAGCTTTCAATCAATGAGTCCACTCCATTGAATGCGGAAAAAAGTTCCCCTTCCTCTTGTTCAACATCTGGCTCCTCTTTGACCAACACCATTCGACAGAGCTGATCTAAAAACCGATAAAAGAGCGGTTCTTTGCCAGATTCCCGCAGATTTTGAATGGAAACTCGGATAGGGCTATATTCAGATTTCGCGATTTTTTGAGCCATGTCGACAAATGAGAAAAAAAGGAGCGGTTCATCCCCTTCAACGCTCCAATTTAGATAAACACCGACAACCCCGTTCGGAACGATCATTTTGAGCTGCCCCTCATGTGTCGCCGTTTCAACACCCTGCCAAACAATTCCCAACACGGAATCAACCCCGCTGATGTGCATGAAATCGGTCAGCGGCTGCGTAGGAGGATAGAATCCAGATAGCAATGAGGCGTTCATTCCAATCCTTAAATTCTCAATATCATGTTTACGGAGGGAAGAGTCTTCCTCCACTTGACGCAACGGGAGAGATTCCTCTTCCCCAAGAAATGAATCGATGAACTCTGTAATCCCTTCTTGGTTTGTCTCTCTCGACAATTTAGGAACAATAGAACTTCTTGAAGCAACCCTGGAACGAAACCAATTCGTTCGCCACCCTTTCAATGTGGTAATCGAACTTAGCGGAATCTCAATTTGATGAAGATGGAGGAGGTAGATTGCAGCTGTTTTAATCGGAAACGAAGCCCCGCAAAGGGTCTGAATCGGTCGAGAAATTTCATCGAATCGAGACAATCGTCCCGCTTCTTGAAGACAGAGGGCCTCAAGGTAGAGAAAGAATGTTTGCCTCTCATCGAATCCAAAAGCATTTTTCAGTTCTAAAACCCGGCCAATCGCAATCCTTCGATTCGCACTGGAAACAACTGCTCCCTGACGAGGAAGGATTGCGCGAGGCAGCGAAAGAGCCTCCCAAACAAGCAGGTGCGGCGACGAACGGATCCCCAGGGCGCAGGTATCTTCCGAAAGGTAAAGGATCCCATCACAGGGATCGAAAATATGCTTTCTAAGCGCGCGGACATAGTCTCGATCTTTTTCTAGGCGGAAACGGTCCATCGCCTCCGTAAATTGGATTGTCCTTGCTTCGGCATTTGGAATAACATCTTGTTGAGTTGCCATATCTAACGGGGGATCAATGAAGAGGTTCCCCCCGCATTTCGGGTGTTCCAATATTTGTAATACTGCCAAATACCTATTTAAAAACATCCCCATGTTCGCATCCGTCAACACCTCTCCATTTTGGTGGACAAAAGTACGGATTGTCTCAAGGTTCAATGGGACCGCGCCCTCCGCGAAAAGTTGACGAAATAGAGTCAGTATCGCTTGTCGATTCGGATGAAACCAAAGATCGACAAAGAGGGGCCAACAGTAAGGGTCGAACAACAAGGAAGGAGTTGTTTTCTCTTGATAAGCCATCGTTTTGAGGAGAGACAGATACTCCGCCCACCCCTCAATCCCCGTTGATTCTTGATTTGGAGCCTCCCAATTCCGCTCCGAGAATCCTCGGAGTCTGTTTTCATCCCATTCCGAATCCCTTGAGTGAATCATCGCAAAAAAATAGGAGCGGTGCGAAGGTAGCAATCGATATTCTCGAATCAAAAATAGAAGGATCTGGAACGATTTCAACAAATGGACAGAAGGGCGATCTCTCAAACGATTCAAATCCACTTTAAAAAACTGAATCGGATCGCCTGTAATATAACAATCGGCGCGGATCGATTCATTTCCTAAAAATGTTCTCTCCAAATCGGCCGCGATTCGGGATGGAAATTTGAATTTCAAATTATTTTCGATCGCGTAAATCGACGCTCTCGCCAAGTACCCTTGTGGGGTTAAGGACGAACTTTGTACTGCTACAACCCCTTTTTCTCCATTCGACCGAAAATCTTGAACCATATCTCGATTTGGAATTTTTTGAAGAAGCCGCTCTAGATTTTTAGTTTTTTGGCCTCTCTCAATACCCGCCCAAAGGGTGATTACTTCAGACAGGTATACGATCCTCCGCCCAGAAATGAACACTCCGCTGTAGTAGACTTTGATCATTCCGCTCTCATAATCGTCCGGCAAAGGGGGATCTTCTCCATTGAGTATTTGAAAAATCTGGCTTAACGAGCGAGAAAGAGTCGCTTCGATTTCCTTAACAATTTGGAGCGCGTCATCGTTGTCAAGGTCAGGGATCGGGCAAAAAAGAATTTCTTGAGGAAAAGGAAGGGTTCTACACAAATTGGTGCGCAACCTTGAGAAAAAAGCCTCATCGCTCTCCCCTCCCACCCTGTATTTCAAAATGAGAGCGGCCGTTTTAGGAAATTCATCCCCAAAATAAGTCCATCGCCCCCTCTGGATCTGTTGTTGAATTTCTCCGAATGAATCGCTCACACTTTTGAAGACCGGTTTCGGCTTCCCTGTCTCCGAAAGATAACGGGCAAATTGCAAACCAAATGTTTCTAAAAGTTGAATCGCGAATTCAAATCGATCCTTTTTTGGAACATCTTCCTCTTCCCGGTATTGATTGAGAAGGAGGCGGCGTGGAACCTCCACGACTTGACTCATCTTAGCCTCCCGTCCCAGTAGGGGTAGGCGGTCATTGCGCTATTGGCCAAGAGCAGCTCGGGGAATCTGACAAGGCGCCCTCCCACTCGCTCGGAAGAGGTCCGATGGACCTCTCGGGCTGACGCGAATCCAAACGCTCCCCAAGCTAGAATCTGAAGGATCGCATTGAAATCGATCTGATCCTTCTCCATAGACCGGCTATCCATCTCGATGCTGTTTGTCACGAGATAGTAAAAAATAAAAGGATCCACTCCGAATACCCGCGAATCGAATGTAACGATCCGCATCGCTTTATCTTTCCAGTAATTGGTCTTTTCGATATCCCAATTCCAATCAACCCCTTTTGAAAAGGCCATCGTTGAAACAAAAGCAACCGTATTCACAATAATCGAGTACTTTGAAACTCGATCTCCAGCTTCAATCCCTCCTTGATCTACCCCTGCATAGATCTGCCATAGGGTGAATCCGATCATAGAGGCAGAAGTACAGATAGGAACCCCCCATTTCCAATAGGGACCGCTTTGAATTTTCTCCAATTCAGATAATGATCTTGCCGCACAATGGTTGAGCCGATCGATTTTACACCGATCGGCAATTCCGGAAACAATCCCAAGAACAGAAGCATTCCAAATTAAATCCATCTTTCGTTCATCTGCCGAAGGTTTGGTGCGCCAAGGGATGTAGGCTAAAAAAGCAAAAAGAGGAAGAGTGGCCATCATTGTCTTGGTATGCCGAAACATCGAATGGTAGGTCATTTTGCAAAATCGCTTTACCTTATCCTTTGATGTTGTCTTGATTCCATAGTTGACTCCCGTCAAAATAAGCTCAGCCGCCGTTTGGCTGATGAAAAAAAGAGCCAAGGCATTCGCAAGTTGCTCCACGACAGGATGATCTAATTCCTTTGAAAACCCATGAGATAAAGTGAGAAGCCCCCCTGAGACTGCAGATTTGACGATCCAGCTCAATTTCTCCGACTGGAGCTTCCCGACCCATCGTTTTAACCGGCTCACGTTCTTAGCATCGGGGCTGAGACGGCCCAATCTCTCCCCCTGAACCCCCTCTAAGTCGTGATACTCTTCTCGGTTCAGCCCTTCAATCCACAATGACTGGGCCACGTTTTGAACATTCGCCCCTCCGAGTCCCACAATGGAGAGAATAGCCGCCTCTTCAACAATCGGAATCACCGCCCTTGGGCAGAGCCTCGCATTATAAAAGAGTTGAGACAAAACGAATTCGGTAAATTGACCGAATACCGTTTGAGTCTTTTGTGCCACCTTTCGGCGTTCAGGTGGATTCATGGGCCCCGAATTCAAGGCCCCGTTCACAAAAAATCCGACCCCTAAGCTCCCTAGAGTTCTTACTTTCGGTCCCCAATTCGATGCTGCGAAGACAACAGATGCGCAGGCTCCCGCAAGAGAGGCAATTCTCCAACGATACCGCTCCCAACAACCCGGGCGACGTTCCCCATCAGACAGCTCTCGATAACCGATCGGTTGGGAAAACTCAAAATCATCATCATTTCCAACATGAAATCGCCCTGCATCCCCATCCTCACTTCCTTCCGACAAAGGAGACTTGCGCTCCTCTAAATCCTCTGAGCGAAGTCCCGGGGATGCGGTCTCATCGCGGACAGCATCATTCCCATCACGTACAGTTCCCACCCTAGTAACCATCTCAATCACCTAGTTAAAGATTTTTTGGGTGAGATTTTAAGGGAAGTTAAGATTCTGTCAATCTAAAATTTTAGTGAGAGTTTTTCTTCGACGGCGATCTCAGTGAGCATCCGCTGACATTTTTTCGACATTTTCAAGAATGCATCGGTTTCTTTGCGAAGCGTTGCCTGAAAATCGAGAGTGAAAGGGATTTCTTGGACTAAATGAACCGATTTTTCTCCCAATGTAAATGAAGTGGCGTGAGGCTTGAACTTAGAGTTTTTCCTCGCCTCTACATACGCAGAAACACTCTCGGGCAAAGAGGTTCGCGAAGAAAAAATGGGGATTGAAAGGAGGAAAACTTTTTTTTTCAGGTCAAAATCGATTTTGATCTGACCTTTTTGACTTTTGGCTAGCAACCGATCAATCAATTCTTTATGCATAGAGAGTTCTCCGTATCTCAATTATACCCATTTTACGGATAGAAATCTCTCTGAAGAATTCGCTCCACATCAGGGAAAAAATTTAGATGTAAAGCCGCTTTACATGAACCGATCTCCCCACTCAGCGTCTCTTGCAATTCGGTACCTTTCTTTCTCTTTTCGAGTGATCGTTTTCTCTTCCAATCTTCCTTCATCGGTGCACACCCTCATTCGAACAAAACCCGACGACTTGATCGGGTGGCGGACGATCCGCCCAATCGGTGGAACTCCTGCTGTTTTTGAAGCGATCAAATAGGAAAACTTCTCATCCTCAAACCCTAAAGACCCCTCTTTGAGGAGCCGGTGGAGACGAGTTCTTTCAACCCGAGCGGAAAAGTGGCACCAATCGGATCCTTGAATGGGGCAAGCGAAGGAATGGGGACAGGGAGCGATCAGATGGGCTCCCAATCCGATCAATTGAGTCCGCAGTTTTCGGATTAAGTGAAACCCCTTAGGAGTTCCTGGTTCGATCAAGATCAAAAGAGAGACCGCCTCCCAGCACCGCTCGACTACTTTTTCAGGCTCGCTCACCTCGTTCAACAGGTAAGAGAGGATTGCGCCAT
The DNA here is from genome assembly GCA_964540255.1 of uncultured bacterium. Classification (GTDB taxonomy): domain Bacteria; phylum Chlamydiota; class Chlamydiia; order Chlamydiales; family SM23-39; genus REEB52. The sequence continues at coordinate 19,511 of CAZIML010000002.1, read as the reverse complement.
CTGCCTTCGGGATTGGATCCAAGGCCGATTGGTGGAGCCATTCCCCATTCTTTAGCGAGAGGTGAGGTGACGATTGAGCCAATTTTTGCCCTAACGCAATCGCGTCGCGGCTCATTTCAACGAGGGTGATCCGTTTCAAAGAGGGAAAGAGATCGGCGGCGGCCCAGGAGGCGGTTCCGGGGCCGGCTCCGAGATCGAGGAGATGTTCGATAGGAGGGGCGTTTTGGAGCACTTTGTGGATGGCCGCATAGGTAGCGGGCATCCGAGCTCCCAGGTAAGCAAGCCGGCTCGCCTCGTCGGAGAACGGGGAAGAGCGCCCCTCTCTGTATCCTTGCGTCATCGCCTCTCTCGCTTTGCGGAGCGCGGGGGAATGGTGGGCGATTTGATCGATCGCCGATTGAAGTTCTTCAGGCAGTTGCATGAGGAGAATTGTAGCTCTTAGTGAACTTTGAGTCCAACTTTGGCCGAAAGCCCCCCCTTCAAAGGAAGAGAGGCCCCCTCAACAGAAATTTTGATGGGGATTGTTACGTGATCTTTAGAGAAAGGGAGGAGTGCGCTTTTTGCAACCGTAGCGGGGCCGATATAGCTCACCTTTCCGACCAATTCTTGATTTGGGTAGGCGGGCAATCGAATCCGAGCCAAAGTTCCCAAAGAGATCAGTCCAATTTTGTTCTCAGGAATTTCGGCCTCGATCCAGACGCGGCTTGGGTCGCTGATTACATAGATTGGATCATTGAATCCAACCACAGCCCCCGGATTTTTTGTTCTTTTAAGAACGACTCCGTCGAAAGGTGAAGCGAGACTCATTTTTTTTAATTGCAAATCGATCGATCTAAGTTCACTTTTTGCAGCTTCGATTTTTTTTTCAGCTGCGGCGACTTGATTTTGCGCTTCATCAATCATCTTGAGCGGCTTTTGGATCAGTTCGTCTGAACCGATTCCTAAATCCAGTTCGGAAGATGCAGCGATATAGCTTTCCATCGCTTTTTCGATCCGTTCTTTATCGAGTTCGATTTGGTCGAGGAGAAAATGAATGAGCTGTTCTCCTTCCCCTTTTTTCGATCGGAGAAGATCGGAATCAAGGACAAAGAGTTTTTCTCCTTTTCGAACGAGATCTCCCTCTGCTGGCCCCATTTCAACAATCCGTCCCGCCATATCAGCGCTCAAAAGGGTGCAAAATGTTTCCACGTGAGCCGTTTCGATCCAAAAAAAAGGGCGGATTGTTTTGTACCAGAACCCAAAGCCTCCGGCGCTCAGCAATAGGGAAAAAATGACAAGGAGCGAACGCCATCGAAGCTTAGGCAATTGAATGACGATCCGATTTTCCTCAAGAGTTGCCATGATCTATTTTTCCTATCAGTGTTGCGTAGGCCGATTGAAGTTTGTCTGAAGCAGCGAAGAGAGCTTCCGCATCGGTGGCTGCTTGATCGATTTCAACCGATAATTCATCCAAAGGAGAATTCTCTTCTTCGAAATGAGTCATATATTCTGAAAGCTCTTCGATCCAATTTCGCATAATTCAGAGTCTAAGGGAAGATTACCGATGTTTCAAGACAAAATAGTAGAAAATTCCTGCAATCAAGCTGATTGTCGATGCGAGAAGGAAAGTAAATTGGATAGAGACATGAACGGCAAGGCCACCTAACACCGGTCCTACTGCGCTCGCTAATGATTGCACTGATTGGCTTAAGCCCAAAATTTTTCCCTGCATTTCTTTGGGGGCGCTATTGGAGATCAAGTGTGTACAGAGGGGCCATGCAACAGCGCCGAAAATCACGCACAACCCGAGGATTGGAAGCACTCCGTAGATGTGTTTGGGAACGATGATCAAGCCGCAAAAAATCGTAAATCCAATCAGGCAAAAATCGAGAATTTTGCTTCTGTTGAATTGTTCAACCAGCACTTTGTTTAAATATCCGGCACCGATCGCCCAGCAAGCTCCCATGAAAAGAGCCAAATCGCCGATATTTGAGCTTGTGAATTCGAAATTTTGGACCGTTAAAACGGGGAAAAACTGAAACAGAATGGCCCAAGCGACGATGAAGAAAAAGTAAACGGTATAGATTTCTTGGACTCGTTCGCTTCGCAAAGCGATTTTCACGTTTTTAAACCCTTCGAAAAGGTTATATTTGACCTGTTTGCGAACCGAGGAAGTTTCTTCAAAGCCGAACAAAACGATGAGGAAGTTGATCACGGTGAGGGCCGCCGCAAGCCAAAGAGGGAGATCGGGGGAGAATTCGGAGCTAAAGCTTGGATCGGCTAATTTTCCCCCCACAAATGCGCCGAAGACGAATCCGATCCCTGCGATCATCGCCATGTAGCCGAAATTCTTTCCTTTTGTTTCTTCGCTATCGCTTAAATCGGAGACAGCGCTTAGGCAAACGGAAGAAGTTCCGGCGAAGATTCCGGTCATGAGTCTTCCGACGAAGAGAAAAAAGAGGTGATTGCCCCCCATGCTCCAAGCGCTTAAAACAAGGCCGAGAAAGGTGAAAAAAACGCTCACAGTCAGCGCCTTTTTTCTTCCATGCTTGTCTGCATAATCGCCGATGAGCGGCGCTCCCAAAAACTGCCCGAGTGAAAAAGCCATCAAGAAAACGCCCAAGATCGTCGTTCTTACGCTCGCACTCACATCGGGTGAAAATAAAACATTTTGCGGATCGAGGAAATAGGGAGCAAATACCGGAAAAACGACTGACCAGCTCAAACTATCGACTAGAAAAGTGAAGAAGACCGCGATGAGACTCGATCTTCTTCGCCGTCTATTCATGGATCGATCTTCCAATCGATCGGAGCTATGCCCATTTTCGTCAAAAACTCATTTGTTTTAGAAAAGTGGCGGCACCCCAAAAAGCCTGTATGAGCGGAGAAGGGGGAAGGGTGGGGGGCGGTGAGAACCCAGTGGTGTTTTGCTTTCTCTGCCACCTGTCCGAACTTATCATAGGCCGACTTGCCCCACAAAAGGAAGACGATCGCCTCTTTTTTTTCGCACAAGAGTTCCACTACTCGATCGGTGAACGTTTCCCAACCTCTTCCGAAGTGGGATTTCGGCTCATTGGCTCTCACCGTCAGCGTCGCATTCAGGAGCAACACCCCTTGTTTAGCCCATCCGACCAAAGAGCCGTGGGGAGGGGGTTCTATCCCTAAATCGCTTTTGATCTCTTTGAAGATATTTTGCAAAGAAGGGGGGACCGCCACTCCTTTGGGGACGCTGAAGGACAATCCGTGAGCCTGTCCGGACCCGTGGTAAGGATCTTGTCCCATGATGACTACCTTGACCTGATCGAAAGGGGTGAAGCAGAAGGCGTTAAAAATTTGTTCAACGGGAGGGTAGACTTCAGCATCTCTTTCACTTTTCAGAAAAGCCTCGAGCTGTTTCATGTAGGGTTTATGGAATTCTTCCTCGAGTCTTTCGAGCCAGGAGGCCTCCATGCAAACTATTTTTTCACTCGTCGCTGTGGTCATGAAATGGAGTTTAACAGTCAATCATTTTTTCGGCAAAGCATAGGAACCTATCCGAATAAAATTTTTCGTCGAGTTTTTGGATTATTTTGGCCAATTTTCGGATTCAAACTTGGGAGGCTATATACAGCTGTCGATATTGCCCCCCAAGACTTGAACCGAAAAGTTGGTTCAAAAGAACCGAAAAATCAACTGAAACTTTTTATTCGGATAGGTTCAGATTGACAGAAAGAAATGGAAACGATTAATATTTATCCTTTTCATGGAGTTCCCGTTTGAAAAACTTGGCTGAGAACAATCTGATTCGCTTTACGAACGTCACACGCAAGAAGGACGCACTGTTTGCAAATTTCAAGGTGAAGGGGTTACGCAATGGCGTAGTATTTTCTGCATCGATCTCGGTGGATATTACGGCGCTTGAGCTGCATCCTGGAGACACTTTGGAGAAGATTGTGGAAGAGTGTGCTCGGCATGGGGTTAAGGAATTCAAGAAAGCAGATATACAATTCGAAGGACTTGCCGCGGTATTGTCCGATCATCTGGGTGTAGCGCAGCTTGGCTAGCGCGTTTGCATGGGGTGCAAGAGGTCGGAGGTTCAAATCCTCTCACCCAGATTCTTTTTTCTTAGGAATTTAAGTTTAGCCTGCCCGCTTCAATGAATTCTGATTTTCGCCTCTTGTGCCAGGCATGTCGCAGGTAACGCACAAACGGATCACTCAGAGACGACCTTGGTTGAGCTGTATAAAAATATAGATATCCTGATATGATTTGCTGTCATTTTCATAGAAAAAAATTTAAATAGGGGGTAATCATGAAGAGCGCCTTGTTAGGGTTGATTTGTCTGGCTTCTGCTAGCATCCAAGCACTGGAATATGAACCACAGTTTGAAAACGATCAAATTAGCGTTGCCAAAGCAAAAATACAACCACACGAAGAAATAGGATTACATAGAGATGCTTATCCTCAAGTGGTTATTGCTCTAAAAGGTGGGATTATTACACGCCTTGAAGCGGATGGACGAGTAATAGAAGTGCATTTTCCTACAGGTGTAGCGGTCATTCGTGAGGCTGATCCTCAAGATGAACTGCATAAAAGTGTAAACAACTCTTCTGAATCAGTTGAACTTGTCATCATTCAACTTAAAAATAGTCCGCCTACAGCAGAACACAAAAAAGAAAATTCTCATGATATTTCAGTAAATGTAAAGATCAACTGCCCAGCAAGTGATGAATTTCAAGAATTCGTAAAATCAATCCCTCCAGCAGGTAATTATTCTTCAAGTTTCAATGAATGGAAATCTTCTTTTGTAAACAATATGAACCAATTGGTTCACCTAGTAGAAAGTGAAAAAATTTTTAATTCATGGTGGTCAGTCAATACAGATGCCCACCTTCCACAAGAGGCAAAAGGGGAGTAAAAATGAGCAAAAAGAAACTGCTTCTCCTTGTTCTTAGCTTTGCTTTTACATGGGGATATTGTAACGAAACCCTCTCCCAAGAAAACCAAATGCAAGGATTCGAAATGAACTATACTATCGAAAAACAAAAGAAGAAATTTTTCATTGGACTTGAACTGAGAACAAATAATGAGGAATGTTCTTCAGCAATGCCTGCTCACAAGGAAAAGTTTTTTCAGGAAAACACCATTGCAAAGATTCCGAATAAGATCAATGGCAACATTCTCGCTCTTTATACTGACTATGAAGGCGATTATACGAAGCCTTATTCATGGATTCTTGGGTGCGAAGTTTCTAGTTTAGACGAGATACCGGAAGGACTGGTCGGCAAAGTGATTCCAGAATCAAAGTATGCTGTTTTTACAACCCAAGGAGAATTTCCCCAAGGGCTGATTGTTGCATGGCAAGCGGTTTGGAAATCAAACCTCTCTCGCTGCTATACAAGCGATTTTGAGCTGTACCGTTCTGATTTTGATCCTCAAAAAAACCCGGAAGTAAAAGTTTACATTGCTATAGAAATGTAGAGAATTCCTTGGCAACTATTCGAAACTATCGAATAGTTCATAAGAGAGTGCCGGTTATTTGGCAGGTAGCCCACAAATCAAACAAACTTGCTCTCGAGGTGTATGGCCAAATTTCTCATTCTTTTACTTGGACTATGTATGACAAATTTTCTGCATTCTGAACAGCCTATAAAAGCGATTATTTTTGACTGTGATGGGACTTTAGTTGACAGCGAGGAAGCTCACCTTGCGGCGTGGCGTCGGACATTGAAAAATCGTGGACACGATCTAACTTTAGACCAATGCCTATTTTATACGGGGAAATCTGCCTCCATAATCTCACAGCTTATCGCAAAATCGATAGGTAGTGATTGTCCAGAAGAAATCCTTGCAGAGAAAAGAGACTACTACCGAGAGCTACATGAACAGGGGCTACCTCCTATCGAAGCAACCGTCGATTTTTTAAAGCGTATAGCTAGTGAAAAAGAACGTCTTGGACTAAAATTAGGCGTTGCATCCGCCGCTGTCAAATCTGAGGTATTAAGTAATCTAAGACATCTTGGGATAGAAGCACTATTCGATGTCATTTTGTCAGGTCATGACGATCTAACAGAATATGCTGATCCCGAAGGGGTAAATAAACCAAAGCCCTACATTTATTTACATGCAGCAAAGTTATTAAACGTATCCTCTGCGGAATGCGTTGTAATAGAAGATAGTATGACTGGAGTCATCTCGAGTAAAGCAGCCGGCTGTTTCACAATTGCTGTTCCTAATCGTTTTACAAAGGAACAAGATTTATCCGCCGCTGATATGAGAATAGAGTCCCTACTCACAACCAGCCCTGCGGATTTTCTAGAGACCGTCGAAAAAAAAGCCCAATTGGTCCGATGTTTGGGACATAGTAACTCAAGAAATAGATACGGTTATTAATCAACAAATGTTGGCTCAAGGATGGGCTAAAAATATTCGCGCTGGAGGAGATTTTTCGGAAGTCCATTTTCGAAATTTATTAGAGAAGATCATTCCTCAAGGATTTGGAATTACATCAGGCCATATTATCGCTCGGGCGGACAAAACACAGCCTCCCATAGTATCCCCCCAGTGCGATATCATCGTTTTCGATAAAATGGTTCCTCATTCATTACTCCCGTTTAAGCAAAAAGAAATAGCTTTTGATTTTGTGCCTATCGAAGCTGTCGTCGCTATCTTTGAGGCAAAAACAACTTTGTATAATGGGAAAGGAGAAAACTCACTTTTTTCTACTTGCCTAAAACTTAAAGATATGTTGCAAATGATAAATCTTCATCCTAAACAAACGGGAAATTATTTACCGGGAGGAATGAAGATGGAATCTTCCAATGGGATTGAGTTCAAAGGAGGCAAATCTGCAAATCCTCTAATCGGGATTCTCTCTTGCAAAACAGTAAAAGGATTCCTCAAAAAGGAAACCTCTAGAAACTACTTGGATGATATCACTAAGTTGTTAGATCCCTACCGTCTTGACATCGTACTTTCAATGGATGGCCGAATTATTTGCCCAAGCGTTGTTGCAAATCAATTTATGATTGATCCTGGTAGAGAAATGCAAGGAAAGCTAATGTTACAAACGGCAGGGATACAAAATTCACTTTCTCGATCTCAGATTGTAGCGCGTGGATTGGCTATTATTCTCCTATATCTACAGGGAACAACGGGAAGACACCTCGATCCAACAGACTACTTGTTCTATTAAACATTAACTTTAAAATAACAAAAGAGAAAACCGCTGAGGCCATTAATATTCAGAATGCGAAATACTTTGAGGTAGCAACCCAGCATCCTTGTCGTCCAGCAGCAGTTTTGGCTTAGTCTTTTTTAAGCGCTTTTCTACTTTTTTGATGTGCTCTGCGGGCGGGATATTTTCAGGCGGTGTTCCTCCAATTTTAGCTATGGCAGCACGAACCTCTTTGCCTACCGTTTCATGTGCTTCAATAGCATCTCTTTGATTCTTGATGCCTTCTCGTTTGAGCTTTTCTCGGGTTTGAGTCATCCGAAGCAGTCATATTAAAGGTCGAAAAAACTTATTGGGGATAGTAAGGAGTCACCACAGCCCAGACGCGATCTATCTTGTTTTCTTTATTTAAACGCCATATTCCACATACGCAGCGATGTTTTATTTCTCCTGTACGTTTCTCAATTGATGTTGAATAAAAATGTACGGATATGTGGTCATTTCCATTCGACACAAGCTTCTTAATATCAATAGTAGTGTTCTTATAATTTTCCTTTTGCCATTTCGCTTGTTCTATGAGATCATGGAAATTCATGTGTAATTCTAGTGGACTTTTATTTTCATCAGAAACATCAATCGTTTCTTCAAAATCATTAGAATAATATCGCTCAAATTTACTTAAATCTTTGCCTTGCCAAATATTGTAATACATTTCCTTAAAAAATTTTTCTGCGTTCATAGTGCATCCTTTTTCATCGATTTTTCATGATCGAGAAGCCACTTTTTTCTAGCAATCCCTCCTCCATATCCACCAAGATCTCCATTCGTGTTGATGACTCTATGGCAAGCTATAATAATAGCAAATTGATTAGCGCCGTTTGCTCTTGCAACAGCACGAACAGCCAAAGGTCTTTTTATTGCCCTAGCAATATCCTTATAAGAACTCGTTTTTCCTATTGGGATTCTTTGCAACTCATTCCAAACTTGCTTTTGAAACGTAGAGCCAATCATATTGATCGGCGTTTTAAAAGCCTTAAGCTCGCCAAGAAAGTATAAGTTTAATTCTTTTTCAATCTGGCAAATCGGGGCTGTTTTTCCAGGAACAATCGCAGAACCAGTTTTAATTCGAAGTTTTTCAATTTCTCTTTCAAGCCCACGTCGATCTACAAACTCGAGAAGATAAAGAGTATTTTGATCGGCTATAGCAACCATAGGTCCCAAAGGAGTATCTATCCAATCTGCCTTTAATAAATGAATCTCTTCCGCTTTTACAGGTGGAGCTCCCATGATTTTAGAAAAAGCGTCTCGGAATCCACTTCCCGATTCATATCCAGTCTGTAGTTGGGTGTCAATAACTGATCTTTTTTCCCTAATTTCTTTCAAAGCAATCCCCATCCGACGAGCACGTGCGTAAGATACAAAAGTCATTCCGAATCTTTTTTTGAACAGCCTAGAGGCATGCGCAGCATTCGTCGATAATTTTGCAAAATCTTGCTCTTTCCATCTTTTATCCGGCTGTTCTTCTATAGCTTCTACAAGTCTGCGCACAACCTCAGGAACCTTATTTGGCGAAGATAAAGGTTGACAACGTTTACAGGGCCGGTAAGAAGCTAATAAAGCCTCTTCAGCAGTCCGGAAAAATTCACAATTCTGAAATTTTGGCTTGCGAGCAGGACAAATAGAACGGCAAAAAACTCCTGTTGTCTTGATCCCAACATAAAAAACTCCATCATAATTCGTATCTTTCTCTAATAGAGCTTTATAGCATTCATGTATTTCCTTTGAGGATAGCATTCTCACGATTTCCTTAGCTTAAAGCCTTATTTTAATGCACACAGACGAAACATACCGCCGAAAATTGGACATGAATTTTCTAAAAGTACACAAGCGACTGAATATAAGATATATAAAAAATAAAAATTCTTTTAAGGAAGTTCGTGGTTTGATTTAAAATAGCAAAAGAAAAGAGAAAAACGCTGAGGCCATTAATATTCAGAATGCGAAATACTTTGAGGTAGCAACCCAGCATCCTTGTCGTCCAGCAGCAGTTTTGGCTTAGTCTTTTTTAAGCGCTTTTCTACTTTTTTGATGTGCTCTGCGGGCGGGATATTTTCAGGCGGTGTTCCTCCAATTTTAGCTATGGCAGCACGAACCTCTTTGCCTACCGTTTCATGTGCTTCAATAGCATCTCTTTGATTCTTAATGCCTTCCCGTTTGAGCTTTTCTCGCGTTTGAGTCATTCGAAATTGATTAGCTGCCAACTCGGTTCTATCCATCCGATCCATGAGCTGTTCTTTGGGATCAATCCCTTCGCGAACCTTGATTGCGTCGGCTCCCAATCCTCCGTAAAGTCCTCTGTATCCGGCATCATGAAAAATCCCGAACATTTTGTTTTGGACACCAGCATCTCGAGCAGCACCAGAGAGCGCCTTAAAGTCTTGAGAGGCTTGTTTACGCATCTCTACTCGCTCGAGATCGGCAAGAGCCGCATCTGTCAATTCTTGGCGACGAGTTTGAATCGCAAAATACTTCTGAGCGTGAGCGATTTCTGGTTTTCTAGGGTCTCCATTTTGAGCTATAAGATAACAAGCAAAACGCGAAAGGTGATAATCATCAGCAATTTGAGTTCTTCCTTTCCCACTGATTATTGGATTACCGGCGCCGGTAAAGTGATGCTCTGGATCATTCCCTGATTGTCTGCATGACTCGATGGCTTTTTCTATCGCATTCTCAAAGCGCTGCCACTTGGCGTATCCTAGAAGAGATTGCAGATCTCTTGCGCTCCAATATTCAATCCCGTGTTGATTGATCTTTTTTAAATCTTCAAATGACAGTTTATTGGGAATCAGGCTGCTGCTTTTATCTTTTTCCATGCGCGTTCCTTGAGAAGGTATAAAATGTCCTAAAGCATATTAAGAAAAAAGATTTTAAACAACTTACCCGTAAAACACTTTATAGCCTCCTTGGGGAACTTCCTCAGCGAGATCACCTCTACCGTTATCGGGCAAGGCGATTACAAAATCGGCATCTATTTCCAGAGAGTCGATTTGATCGTGAATTTCCGGGCTGTATACGACGAGAGCATAAGATGATTTGCTCTCTTCGATACTGCAAGCCTTCCCAATCTTCTCTATTCTCTTTCTATTCACAGGTTTCATGTTTTTCCTCTATTTTTGAGAATTTCTATCAAAGAAAAACTTGACTTCTACATTTAGATTCTGTAAAACGTCTCCTCATTATTAACCCAGGATGTGTATATGGATATCGACACAGTTTCAGATGACTATTCACTAGACAGACTCTATCTACAAATGAATCGTTCAATACTTTGGAATGGCAAAGAAGTTGAGATTGTAGATAAACTGCAGCGGGAAACTTCATTCCCAAAAGTGATTCACGCAACTTTTGAGGTGCCATTTTCAGGAAAATCCCATACCATCCAAGTGATGGGCGGCAGCGCTACAGTTTCGGTAGAAAAAGAAGCGGATGGGGAAGCGGAAGCCAAAATCGAAATAACTGCAACATCCGAAGATGGAAGAGTTGAAATCAGTGGGAGCGCAAGCGTAGATCAAAATGGAAACACTTCCGGGAAAATCGAAGCCACCATTAATTGGCAAAGAGATTAGTTGGCTAGCTGTTGCAGGAGTGTTACTAGTTGGGTGCCTCTACTCTGCTTACGGGTTTTTTGTTAAAAAAGAGCCGTATTTAAATATTCCCATCTCTTTCTCCCCCAGAGGAATTCCTTGTATCGAAGTGAAAATTGAGAAAGAAAAATACTGGCTTGAACTGGATTCTGGGGGTGATTTCTATTTTTCACTCGAAAAAAAATTGATCGACAATGCGCAAAATAAAAAAAATGCCGGAAACTCTACATCGTTCGATCTTAAGGGAACTTGTTATGAATCATCGATGACGTGTCTCGATCTGATTGAAATCGGCAAGATCATGATCAACAATGTGTCCGTCAAGGAGGAAAACTTTGAGTATTTAATGAGCGGCTCCGTTTTGAATCCTCCACTGAGTGAAGTGGCCGTAACAGAACGACTCGAAATTCCAGGAAGAGTTGGCGCTCGTTTTTTAAGGGGAATCGATTTCTGGTTGATCGATTTCCCAAATCGCAATTTGATGGCTATTCGAAATATTGACGAGTTCAAAAAAAAGAATCGAGATTTCTCTAAACATTTTGCAGAGGCAAATCTAGAAGAAATAAACCATCTATTCCTAGTTTCAATCGAAACAGAACTGGGGATAAGAAAATTTGTCCTAGACACGGGAGCCAGCAGATCTATTCTTAGAACTCCTTCCGACTGGGTCGTCGAAAAAAATTCAGTCTACACAACGAATAAATTCAAAATTGGATCTGTTGATTTCGGCCCAACTTCCCTCTATCTTTACGACATGAACCCAATGATCCCTTGCGATGGACTCATCGGCAGAGATTTTTTAAAAAACCACGCCGTTTTACTCGATTTCAAAAACAACAAAGCCTACTTTCAAAAAGAAAAAATTGGGTCAGCCGAAAGCAAAACTGTACAGCGCGCCAACTCCGAATGATATAATGATCGCTCCAGCTACCCGATTGATCCAAGTCATCACCTTTTGACTCACTTTTTTCCGAAACAGTGTCACCCCTTCACTTAATAAAAACCACCAAGCGGCTGACCCCAAAAAAACACCCAAAACCAAACCAACTGCATCCATATAGCTCCCCTTAAGAGCTGTTACTCCAAGGCCAGCAAAAACAGCCAGAAAAGAGAGGATGGTCATTGGATTGGTGATTGTGAGAAAAAATGTAGAAAGAAAATCATTTAACAAAGTCGTGTGGGGGATTTCTTTCGAACCAGGTGCCGACTTTGCAACAAAAGTTTTCCACCCTAAATAAAGGAGAAAACAACCGCCTATGAGGCGAAACCACGATTGTCCTGCTAGGAGAAAATTTGAAATTGCGGTAAGCCCGAAGGCTGCGATGGTTGCATAAATAGAGTCAGCACAGGCTGCACCGAGACCAGAACAAAAGCCCGATAATCTTCCGTGTTCCAATGTTTTACGGATGCAAAGAACTCCGATCGGACCAACAGGAGCTGCAATCGAAAAACCAAGAACGATTCCCTTCAACAAAAAATCCAAATTCATTTTATTCCAATGGTAAAATAGTTCGCTCAAGCGGAGAGGAGAGGACAATAAAAGTATGACTGCGCAAAACCCCTGGGATCGGTTTTAATTTGCTTCCCAATACCGTTTCAAAATGGCCAATATTTCGGCATCTGATTTTAAGTAGATAGGACCATTCTCCAGTAATGTGGTGGCATTCCAAAATTTCAGGAATTTTCTCAATCTCATTCAAAAATTTCAGCTCATCAGATTTCTCCCCTAGCAACACTTGAACAAATGATAAAATGTCGAGCCCCACCTCTTTGGGACAAATATGGGCCCCCCACCCGGTAATCACCCCTTGTTTTTGAAGCCTCTTAATTCGCTCATTCACAGCCGAAACTGACAGGCCAACTATTGAACTCAACCTCTCGCAAGAAGTTCTCCCCTCAATTTGGAGTTGCGAAACGATCATTTTATCTGTCTTGTCCATGCCTCTCTCTTGAACCCCAATTTGCAAAAATTGGTGTTTTTTACATTTTTACAGGAATTTTCACCGTTTTATTATTTAAATTCAATAAATTTTCTCATTTCTCCCTCAAACCGCTCTTTTGCGAAAAAATAAATTCATTTCGAAGAATCAAAAATCTTCTTACAATGGGATTAAACCTGATTGTGAGATTTGCATGCGCTCTCCTTTGATCGCTACTACCCTAGTTATGATGATTCTTTCCGGCTACTCTCAAGATGAGTCGGTGAACGAAGAAATTTGCATGCAGCCTGCCAACGTGCGGCTCGACTTGCGCCATATCGAGGGAGGCGGCATCGGTTATGCTCAAGGCTACTCTACTGCAGCTCTATTTGCTATCTCTGAGAATCCCATGATGAATCATTGGCATCCTTTCATCGATCTCAGGGGCCATGCGTTCAACAACGGCCGCTTCGCCGCAAACGGGGGCGTCGGCCTTCGATATGTGAATAATGAGTTCATATTTGGGATCAATAGCTATTACGATTACCGAAACAAAAGCCACTTCCATTCTAATCAGGTGGGCGCTGGAATCGAATTTCTCTCTAAGCGATGGGAAGGGCGGATCAATGGATATCTTCCTCTTGGGAAAACGAAGTCCATCTTCTACGGAACAGCTCTATTCGATCGTTTCGCTGGCCACTACATGTACGTCAAACGAAGACGAGCTTACACTTTCTCCGGATTTGATGGAGAAGTGGCTGCGAATTTCGGTTGTTCCCACGGATGGAATTTAGTGACCGCCGCGGGGCCCTATTATCTTCATGGGAGTAATGAATCAAATGTATACGGTGGAAAAGGACGTCTTCGGGCCTCTTACAAGCAGTATGCTTTCCTCGAGTTGAGCGGCTCTTACGATAATGTCTTCCACGGCCAAATCCAAGGACAAGTAGGAATCTCGCTCCCGATCAGCCCTCTTTCGTTTTGGAAGAAAAAACCTTCCTCGGTCTCCTTCTGCTCCACAGATTTGCAAAGAGTCTCCTCTCCCTATCGAAATGAGATCATCCCGTTCAAGGTGCAGTACAAAAGAGATTCCAATGCAGTCATCAACCCAGCGACTGGGCTCCCTTTCTTCTTTATCTTCGTAGACAACACAAGCCACTCAGCTGGAACTTTTGAAAGCCCCTTCTCCGACCTGGCAAGCGCTCAGGCTGCGTCGGGAACAAACGATGTCATCTTCGTCTTCCCTGGCGACGGAACAACGACAGGGCTCACGACGACTTTCACGATGAAATCTGGCCAGCAACTGCTCGGAACAAGCGTGGGCCATAATCTCAATACAGGATACGGAACGATTGCCGTCCCTCCCATGTCAGCCATCAAACCCCATTTGTCGGCAACCAATCAGTTAGCGGTAATGCTCGCTAATGATTGCACCGTGTCGGGACTTTATATTACAAGTTCCCTTTCCTCAAGCTTTTTGGCAGCGATCGCGAATCTAACGGGTTTTGGAACCCCTCCTCCCGTCTCCAATCCGGTGATTACCGACAACTATATTGAACAGACTGGAACCGCAGGAAGCAACGCGGTGAGGTTGGGTAACGTCACGGGAACTGCGAATATTTCCAATAACACGATTGTCTCAAATATTAACTCAAGTTCTGCGACTAATGGAATCTCTATAGTAAATGTAGGAACAAATGGATCTGTATATGTGGCGAACAATAGCATCTCTTTGACCCAAACAGCGAATTTCGGATCGAATAGCGCAATTTTCATAAATCCGAGCTCCAGTTCAACCATGACTGCACAAATTATAAATAATCAATGCAGACTGACTGCTCCGAGTGGATTCGTCAACACGATCTGGGTAAGAAGCACCTCGAGCTCGATCACCTCATTCATTCAAAATAATACAGTCACTGGCGGTGCCGCAGCCTCCAATACTAGCAGCGGCATCTTAGTTGAATCGTTTACCTCTGGCACTGTCAATTCCCAAATCCTTTCCAATAGTGTTGCAGCAGCCGGAATCGCGAGCACATCTTCAGGGTGTATTGCAGTTGTAATGGCAACCCCAGGATCCACTCATCTCATTCAAGGAAACTCTACCAGCGTTGGAGGACTAGGGATTGCGCTGAACGATTCGGGTTCAACAGTGGGAACCTATTCTTGCATAAATAATTCAACAAACAACACTGCAGCCGCTTCAATCCGATATAGCGGAACTGGATCTATGTGCACTCGATACCAAAATAACAGCGCAGCCTCCGATGCGAGTACGATCACGATCACCCGAGTCAGCGGAACCCTAAATCTAGAGCCTCTCGTCGGCAATACAGGAACTGTTTCTACTTCAGGAACTATCACTAATGTAAGCCAAAATTACTGCGGGAACTAATGAGGCTGAAAACAGGGCAACTCTTCCGAGAGCAGTGCTACATCAACGGCAAATGGGGATCGATGACTCCTTAGAAATCAAATACATCTGCATGAGCTGCCTCAAGTATAAAAATATTCCATTTCTTCATTCTTTTTCGGACCAATCACACGCCAAAAAAGGCGGATGTGATGCCGATCCCACGTCACTTGGGCCAGATAGACATCTTCCTCGCAAAGATGGGCGTCGACGGAGGCGAGGAGATGACTGCCAGTTGGAGCCAGATGAAAGAGAAATACAGGGTTGTTGGCTCCTAAGCGCAAATGTTCCAGCGAGATCATTCCAGCCTCCCGGTCGAGCGTCCAGCGAAAAGTATTGCTAAAGGTCATGTTTTGATTCTGCTGTACTTGCCATGACCCCCTTTCATGAAAGGTCAAGATCGTTTCACTTTCAAGGGCCGTCAGAACATTTCCCTTCCCCCTTCCATCCCATCCCGTCTCATCTTTCGAGCGGGTTCTTGCGTGAAGGGTCAACTCCTTGACCGTTTTCAACCGATCCCAAAAACCATAGAGCTCCCCATCCTGAACCAGTCTATCTACTCCCTCTTGCTGTAAAGAAGAGTAGAGCTTTTTTTCCTGGGGAGAAAGAAGTGTGTAGCTTTTTTTTAAGAGGAGCTCCAACTCAGCGAGAAGCGGGTAGGAGGGATTCAGCCGGTAAATTTTTGTCTTCCCCTCGGAATAGCTCGAAATCACCTTCCCTTTCTCCAATCGGCTCAATGCATTTTGAAGGGAAGTGAGGGGAGTTCTTAAAAGCCTTTGAAGCTGCGCCCCATAACATTTGCTATTCACAAAGAGGAACAACAACACTTTTTGCACATTTTTATTCCCGCAAAGTCCCTCTAACATGAAAATCAACCTATTTATTAAATAATATACACCTAAATTTCCGAGTGTTTCTCCTCGAAAAAGGGAAAGATACCACAGATTATCGGTTTTTATAAACCGGTTTTTAGTTTTTATTGGATTTTGAGTGGTTGAAAATTAGAAAGATCTACTCCTATCCTATAGGGAAAAGGAGACCGAGATGAATTGGACCAAGGAAGAAATTCGAGCTATTTACGAGACCCCTCTATTGGAACTGATCTACCGGGCAGGAGGGGTCACTCGAGCCCACCATATTCCAAACCAAGTTCAAGTTTGCTCTTTAATCTCGATCAAGACGGGGGGATGTCCCGAGGACTGCAAATATTGCCCCCAATCGTCCCGCTATCAGACGAATGTGAAAGCAGCTCCCCTGATGGAGATCGAGGAGGTATTGAACCTGGCTCAAAAAGCGATTGCTCAAGGAGCGACACGGGTCTGTCTAGGAGCCGCTTGGCGTTCGGTGCGCGACAGCGCCCAATTCGATCGTGTTTTGGAAACGATTCGAGAGATCGCCTCTCTTGGAGTTGAAGTGTGTACCACTTTGGGAATGCTCAATGAATCTCAAGCCCAAAAGCTGAAAGAAGCTGGGCTTTACGCATACAACCATAACCTCGATACTTCTCCCGAATTTTACTCTTCCATCATCACAAGCCGCACCTATGAAGATCGGCTGAAAACGTTGGATGCGGTCGAGAAAGCGGGGATCCACGTTTGTTGTGGAGGAATCATCGGGATGGGGGAAAGCATCGAGGATCGAATCGGCTTGATCCACACTCTTGCCCAAAGGGATCCCCAGCCAGAGTCAGTTCCTATCAATCTATTGGTCCCTGTCCGAGGAACCCCGTTGGAAAATCAAAAAACAGTTCCGATTTGGGATCTGATTCGAATGATTGCGACCGCTCGGATCGCTATGCCGAAAGCAATGATCCGCCTCTCGGCGGGAAGAGTGGGGCGCTCACTTGAAGAACAGGCTCTTTGCTTTTTAGCTGGGGCGAATTCCATTTTTTCAGGAGAAAAGCTTTTGACTCGCCCCAATCCTGGCTTCGACGAGGATGAAAAGATGTTCGATCTTTTCGGGCTGACCCAACGTTCACCTTACGCCTCCCCTTTATGATCTTCCCTTTTTTACAAAAGCGGCTCGAAAGGCAAAGAGAAAGGGGGATGATCCGTTCCCTTAAAGTGACTGAAGGGCTCATCGATCTTACCTCGAATGACTACTTCGGCTTTGCCAAACAGGAAGATCGAATCGCTCTGGAAAATCATTCAGGGGCAACGGGATCGCGCCTTCTGACCGGAAATTCGACTCAGTATGAGGAGCTTGAAGAAGAGATTGGGAAATTTCATCGAGGAGAAAATAGCTTGATCTTCAACAGCGGCTATTGCGCCAATGTAGGCCTGATCTCATCTCTTGGTATTGATGGAACGACCTTTTTATACGATCTTGAAATCCATGCTTCGATGATCGATGGAATGGGCCTAACGGGTGGGAAACGGCTCCCTTTTAGACACAACGATCTCGATTCGCTCGAGAAAAGGTTAAAAAGGGTCTCTCCCCCCGTGTTCGTCTTGGTTGAGTCGATCTATTCGATGAGCGGCGATGTGGCCCCGTTGAAAGAGATTGCCCCTCTTTGTTCAAAATATGGTGCCGCCTTGATCGTAGACGAAGCCCATGCCACAGGAATTCGGGGAAAGAATGGAGAGGGGCTGGTTGCGGAATGGGGGCTTGAGTCTCAAGTTTTTGCCCGCGTTCACACATTCAGCAAAGCATTAGGAGCCCATGGAGCCTGTGTGATTGGAAGCTCATTATTGAAAAAATATTTGGTTAACTTTGCTAGATCTTTGATCTATACAACAGCCCTTCCAAGCTCTGCTCTTGGAGCGATTCGATCCAAATACGAGAGGCTCAAAAAAGAGGCTCCCATTCATCAATCGCGGCTCCGAGAGCTCAACCTCTATTTGAGTCGAAAATTGGGACTGGAGTTGAGAGAAAGTCCGATCCACCCGCTCTTTGTCTCGGAAAAAATACACCCATTATCAGAAAAGTTGAGAAAAATCGGCCTTGATGTTCGGCCGATTGTCCCTCCAACGGTTCCACGAGGAAGAGAGTGTTTGCGAATCGTTCTCCACAGCTTTAATCAAGAGGAAGAGATCGACCGATTGGCGGGGGCGATATGAGGCTCCGGCTCATTGTGGCAGGAATCAATACCGAGGTGGGAAAGACTCTTGTCTCAGCGATTCTGACAGAAGCCCTTGGGGGGTGTTATTGGAAACCGGTTCAATGCGGTCTTCCAACAGATTCTGATTGGGTTAGAGGGCAGATCTCTTCAGGATCTATCTCCCCTTCAACATTCACCCTTGCAACCCCAGCTTCTCCCCACTTCGCCGCTCGAAAAGAGGGGGTGCGGATCGATGCAAAGGAACTCATTCCCCCTCCATCTAGGATTCCTTTGATCATCGAAGGGACGGGAGGACTCCTCTCTCCTCTGAATGAAACCGAAACTTGGGCAGATGCAGCGATCAATTGGAAGGGGAAATGGATCTTAGTTCACCGCCATTATCTAGGCAGCCTCAACCATTTTACTTTGACCATTGAGGCGATGAAGAAAAGAAATATTGACCTCCTCGGGGTGATTTTTAATGGCGAGGGGGATCTGGAAACTGAAGAAATGCTTTTGAAAAAAGGAGAATGCAATTGTCTAGGAAGACTCAAATGGGAGAAAAAATGGGGCCGAAACGAAGTGGCGACAACGGCAAAAGAGTGGCGCCCCTCTCTTCTCAAAATTCTTGGTCTTTGAGAGATCAAAAATGTATCTGGCATCCGTTCACCCAAGCTCAAACAGCCGGTCCGCCCATCCCGATCATCCGAGGAAAGGGGAGCTATCTTTTCTCTGAAACGGGGGAGGCTTTTTTAGATGCGATCTCATCCTGGTGGGTCAATTTGCACGGCCACAGCCACCCCTACATCGCTCAAAAAATCTGCGAGCAGGCGCAAGAATTGGAGCACGTTCTTTTTGCAGGATTCACCCACCCGCAAGCGATCATTTTAGGGGAACGGCTCCTCTCTTTACTTCCCCCGGGATATTCCCATGTTTTTTACTCCGATAATGGATCGACAGCGGTCGAAGCTGCTTTAAAAATGGCCCTCCAAATGAAGGGAAATGGAAAAAAGGTCCTCTCGTTTCAAAACGGTTATCATGGGGACACTTTTGGCGCGATGGCGGCGGCCGGGAAAACGGGGTTTAACCGCCCCTTCTGGCCCTACATGTTCGAGGTTCACTCGATCGTCCCTCCTCTCCCAGGAAGAGAAAAAGAGTCGTTAGAGAAATGTAAAGCAGCTTTACATTCTGGGGAAATCGGCGCATTCATTTTTGAACCGCTCATTCAGGGGGCTGGAGGAATGTATCTTCACTCCTCTGAAACGCTGAGTGAAATGATCGCCGCTTGCCAAGAAAAAGGAGTGATTGCGATCGCCGACGAGGTGATGACCGGATTTGGGAGAACGGGTCCTCTTTTTGCTTC
>CAZIML010000001.1:36671-40267 GCA_964540255.1 uncultured bacterium | reverse complement strand
ATGGTAATAGACGATGAAATAGATAGAATTGTGGAGTTGCACACGCTATGGCTAGCTAGCGCCCCCGGGGGCATTAAGGCGGATTTTTCCGGGCGATACATGTTTGGAATAGACTTGCCTGGTAAGGACCTCCGCCATGCCGTCTTTACCCGCGTGAGTATGCAGCGCGCTGACCTATCGGGCTGCGATTTACGTGGGGCTGATTTTTCAGACGCCGACCTATTAAAGGCAAACTTATCGGGGGCCGATGTGCGCGGGGCTATTTTCCGCCGCGCTAATCTGTTCTGCGCCGACTTTGAGAACACGCATGGCGTAAATGACGCGGATTTCACGGGGGCGTCTTTGTTTGGGACCGATTTGTGACGTGGTGGCCCTTTTACAGCGTATGGGTTAGAAAGACGACATGACTCGCACTTTTAAGATTTCGCTCCTTTCGGGGAAGCGCTCCAGCGACGCCATCATGGCAGAGCTTTCGCTCGAAGACCTCGCGGCGAATCTCACGCGGTACCATGCCCAAGAGACCAAAGACGGGCCATCATGGAGTCCCATCGTATGGGCCGACGGTAAGCGCGCCAGCGACAACTTCGAGAGCGCCAGTGCGCTCGTGTATGACCTCGATTGGGACGCGCGCGAGGACCGCGAAGAACTCATGGAAGCGCTAGGCGCGGCCTTAGAGCGCGAAGGCGTGGCGTACATCATCCACGAGACCTATACGGCCAACCGGTACCGGCTCGTGATTCCACTCGCTCACGACTTACACGCGCGTAACTATCAAGACGTGCTTTTTCAGATGCGCGACCGGCTTGGCCTCACTGGCACTGAAGATGAATCGGCCGTTGACCTCGCTAGGCTCTTCTTTCTTCCGGCCCACCCACCCGGCGAGGCTCGCACGGCGGCATACGAGCCCGGCAAGCTATACGACCCAGGCGTCATGATGCGGCTTTATGGCGCCATGCCCGATTTAGTGCCCCCCGCGCCGTCTGCTGGGCCTATCGACCTCTCGGCCATCAACGGCAATGCTGAGCTTAAGAAGGCCCTAGCGGGCAAGCTCAAGATTCCCGTGGGCGAGCGACATGATACGCTCTTTCGACTCATTGGCGAGTTGACGCGGCAAAACACCCACCTCGCTAAAGACTGGGCGAGCGCTTGGCCAGTAATTGAGGCGATTCTGCTGCGCTGTTGTGAGGGCGTATCAGGCGATTGGATTGCGGAAGCTGAAGTCGACTGCCATCGCAGTTGGAAAGACCTAGCGCCTCAAGCCCTCGTGACGCAGGGCATGAAAACCATCATAGACGTCGTAGCGCCCGAGCCCGTTGCGGCTGATAAAGCGTGGGAAACCCAGTTGCAGCTGGACAAGGCCGGCGCCCCAAAGGCCAACGCTTTTAACGCGGGCATCATCCTAGGCAACCACCCCGCGTTTAAGGGGTTCATCCGATTCAATGAGCTTTTGCGTCGGTCCGAAGTTTTAGGCGGGGCGTTGTACTTACGCAACCCGGAAGGGCGTAACACTCACGAGGGTAATCTTGACTTCGTACTTCGTACCTGGCTCGAACAACACTACCATATCTCAGTTGACCAGCGCACTTGCGGCGCGGCCATTCTCGCAGTCGCTAAGCGCAACTCATACAACCCGGTGCGCGACTATCTTTGGGGCCTTGAGTGGGACGGAACCTCACGGGTAGAAGACGCACTTCAGAACTTCTGCCATTGCACAGGCAACCTTGACTACATTCGCGCCATATCTACCAAGTTCTTTGTGGGGGCTGTTGCTCGCGCATTGATGCCGGGCTGTAAGGTTGACACCGTGCTGGTCCTTCGGGGTCCCCAAGGCACGGGCAAAACGTCATTCATCGAAGCATTGGCAGGCGAATGGTACACGACATGTTCAGGCCGCGTCGACAACAAAGACACCGTGCTACAGGCGACAGAAAGTTGGTTTGTCGAGTTGTCAGAACTCAGCTCTATGAGCAAGTCTAGCGTGGAACAAATGCGCGGGTTCATCACCCTGCGAGAAGACCGTATCCGCATACCATATGCGACCTACACCGAAGCTTTCCCCCGGCGCTGCGTCTTCGTAGGTACTACTAACGACGAGCGGCCTTTGATTGACTCCGAGGGTAACCGTCGTTATTGGGTGGTCGAAGCAGGAGAAATCAACATCCCTGGCATTCGAAAGTGGCGCGACCAACTTTTCGCGGAAGCAGTGGAAATGCTCGCGGAATACAACCGAGGTAATGAGCGCTTCCGATGGTGGTTCACCCCCGAAGAACAGAAAATATCCGATGCAGAGAACGAGCTTTTCTTAGCTGAGGACGTGCTCCAAGCGGCGGTCGATGATTGGACCCAATACGAGCTTGATAGGCCCGAGCGCATGACCATGGCCCAAGTCATTCGCCAGGTGTGCAAGCTGCAGCCCGAGCGCGTGATGAACGAACGCGGCATCATGAAGCGCATCCGCTCGTGCTTGAGAAAAGCTAAATGGGTCGAGAAGCGCTTGGCGCGCGGCCCCACCGTGTTTGTCCCGCCGGCCCCCGAAAGTACTCAATGACGAAACCCAAGACGGTTACTGATGGGCGGCTAACCCGCGCCAGCGCCTCACTACTGAACTCGTTCGACCCGTCTACGCCTTTCGGCTGCGAAAGGCGGGGGTGGTTCAAGTACGTTGCGGGTAAAGCCGAACCGCAAACCGGCAACCAAGAGCTTGGCGTAGCGCTGCACAAGATGAACGAGCAATTCCTCTTAGGTAATGAGCCCGAACCTAGCATCGCGTCTCCGTTGTTTGAGGCCGGGAAGGATTTTCTATCCGGACTCAGAGCAACGCATACCACAATGGCGGTTGAGACCGCAATTTCCACGCGCATCGCCGATGTTCCATTCGATGGTTTTTGCGACCTCTCGATTGCGGACCGTGATTCAGAGAATGGACGGACGCATGGGGAAGACGTGGGGTGGGTGGTGGACTGGAAAACCACGTCTAATATTAGAAAGTACGGAAAGACCCCCACCGAATTGGCGAAAGACGCGCAAATGCTGATTTATGCCCGCGCGTTGCACCCCGACGTAGGGGAAATCGAATTAGTGCACGGCCAGTACCAGACAAAAGGCGTGCCAGAATTCAAAGTCGCTAGGACGAGAATAACTAAAAAAGAAATTGACACGCAAATAAATTCCGTTATTATTCCTTTAGTAGAACGCATCAAGGGCGTCGTGGGCGAGAAAGACGTAACGAAACTGACGAGAAACCCAAAGGCTTGTTTTAACTGTCCACACCGGGCTTATTGCCCTTCTGACGAGGCTATCCAATTTATGAGCATCTTTTCACGATACCATACGGCTCCCACTCAGGCGCTTCCCGAGTACCCCACGACTCCCGCGGCCCCCGAAAACCCAAGAATGCACCCACAAATGACCAAAGACCCCGGTCCCATACCTACTCCCGAGGTTACAGCCCCCGCTCCAGTTGAAGCCGAGCTGGCCCCAGCACCTCAGCCTACTCCCCCGCTCCCGGCGGAAATTACAATTCCAGAAGTGGCTGTTTATACGAGCGGCGACTCGGGTCGTGGGGCTATCCCCGTGAGCGGCCCTCTCATCGAGGC
>CAZIML010000001.1:35484-36571 GCA_964540255.1 uncultured bacterium | reverse complement strand
GGCGCCACCGTCAATATGGGCTCGTTTAACAGCGTGCGCATCGACGTCTCTATGACGGCCAAGCACACCGGCGACCCAGACGCCGCGTTTCAGGTGGTCATGGACAAGGTCAAAGAGAAGGTCGAAGCTGAAATGACCAAACTTGCCGCGGCTCCGAAAGTGGGGGAAACGAAATGATTCCCATCATTCTTTGCTTCGGTCTTGTGGCAATCTTCGCCAGCCCCCTCGCGGCGTTCTGCCTTCTCATCTTCAGTTTGATGGGCCTTTTCCGAAAGGTGTAGATGCTCCCCTTCCTCAAGCGCGCCACATCCCCCGTTGCTACCAAGGCGGTAGCGGCGGAGGAACCGGAAGACTATTCCCGTTTCGTGACGAAAGGCGTCCCGCCTAGCGACTCGGAGGACCTACGACGGGTGCTAGCGCTCCCAAAGCGGGAAATGCCGAACGCGGAGACGCTTGCCCAATGGGCGGACTCTTTAAAGACCGAATTTGGTCGGGTAAACCCTAACTGCGAGTGCAAGAGTCGCTTTCGCAGGCCGTGTTGCTCTAGCCTTCTGCCCGTGCAAGCCTGGGCGCTGACAGAAGCTCGCAAGACTGGCGGCGTACTAGGGCCCATCAAGGTAGGCGGCGGTAAGAGTCTCCTAGATATCCTCACGCCTATGGTGGTAGGGAGTAAGATTGCGGTCTTACTTCTGCCTCCTAACTTAAAACATCAGATGTTGGCTGTTGATTGGGAATACTACGGACAGCATTGGCGGTTGCCTAATCTTGCGGGTTCGAGGTTCTACACGCCCGGCGCTCCCACGCTGCACGTTATCGCCTTCACTGAGCTGTCTGGCGCGAAGTCTTCCGACCTGTTACAGAAAATCTCGCCCGATACGATTATCGCGGACGAGGCCCACAACCTCAAAAACCGCAAAGCCGCGCGCACTAAGCGCTTCCTACGCCATTTCAAAGCCGCGCCCGGCACTAAGTTCTTTTGCTGGTCTGGCACTCTCACTACGAAGTCCATTCGCGACTATGCCCATTTGGCTCAATTCTCCTTAAAAGATGGGAGCCCACTCCCGCTGCATTACAGTGCCGTCGAAGA
>CAZIML010000001.1:17543-35384 GCA_964540255.1 uncultured bacterium | reverse complement strand
ATCAGATGGCACAACGGCTACACCCACATCGAAAGAGACGAGAATGGAAACGAAACGAAACGCTGGCAAGTCCCCCCGAAAACCAAAAACTCCCCATTACCTGTCTGGGATTCCGAATTCTGGCCCGAATGGGTCGAAGTCAGAGACACTGCCAAGCCAGAGACAGAAGCAGTCTGGGTCGATGACTTCCTCGCCCAAGACGCGGTCGAATGGTCGAAGAAAGGACCCGGCCTCATCTGGTATGATTTCCGTGCTTTTGCCGACAGAATTCGTGCGCTCGATGGTGGATTGGTCTATTGCGGGCCCGGAAAACATGGGGACGAGCGCGTCGCTGCGCTACGAGGAGACGAGCGGGCAGTTATCAGTGCGCGGTCTCATGGTACCGGAAAGAATCTTCAGATGTTTTCAAGCAGCTTGGTTGCGAACCCTGCCGGAAATCTTGAGCAACTTCTCGGAAGACTCCACCGACAGGGCCAAATCGCGGACGAAGTCACGTTCGACTTCTACGTCCACACAGAAAGCTATCGACGTTCAATCGATACGGCGCGCAATCGCACCGATTATGCCGAGAAAACCCTCACGTCGCAAATGACTGTCAACCTCGCAACTTGGACCTTCTAATGTACGCTACTACCATCACCACTATTCGCCGCGTCAATGGCTTTCTTTCCCGCCTCACGACTGACACCTATCTTTTCGAGTCGTACAGCAGCGCACTGGCGGCGTATAACCTCGAACTCGAGAGTACGTTTGAGGAGCGCGAAGGACTTTCACGAGAAGTCTCTATCGTTTTATTGCCCGACGACTTGACAGACACGACAACGCCCGTTACCTTAACTGTGGCCCGATGACGCGGCCTAACGAAAACAACTAAAAGAAAGAGCACAAAATGCAAGATATCGACCTCTACAAAATCATCGCGGAGCGCGCTACCAAAGACCGATTCGAGCACGAATACATCGCATGCGGTCAGACTGGGAAGCTTCTTCTTCACGGCTTAAAGAAGCACGTCAAAGAGACCGGCCTCACCAAGACCACCACTGTCATTCTCCAAGGCGAGATTTTAGAGTCTAGCGGCATGCCTGGTCAGACCCAGCCCCCCGGCACCTTGGTGAATGTGGTCTACCCAATCAGCAAACACGAATGGCAACTCGACGTATTGAAGGAAGACTTGGGGCGCATCATGGGTCTCTCGAAGGCCGACCTTACTCCCGAGGCGTTTCTGCCCCTGCTGGCAGACTGTTTCGCGGGGCAACCCGACGAGAAGGGAGACCGTCCCCCGGCGGACGTCAAGAATTCAATCCTTCGTGGCGTGGTGTGCGGCTTTGTGGCCGAACAAGCTATGAAGGGTCCGAAGGGGGCAGTCAAGACCCCCGCGGTCACCAAAGAAGGCAAGCCAATCGCCCGGGTCCGCTTCCGTGCTATCCAGGCGGAAAATGAAGAAGCGGCTGTTATGGCGCGCCGCGCGAAGTTAGGCTAAAAAGTAGTTGGTCTCTATCGTCCAATCGGTAGGTGAGCGTGTAGGAAGACGCTTGACGCGGGTTCGAATCCCGCTAGAGACCCTTTAGGGTGACAGGCCCCAATGGTGGGGCAGCAGACTGTAAATCTGTGGCCTCCGGGCATGCTAGGTTCGATTCCTAGGTCACCCACATGGCAGACAAAGAAGACCCGAAGGCTTACGCTAAATATGTGCGTTATTTACCCGAGACCGAACGGCTCATGCGCCAGTTCCTGAAACTCGAAAGCGGGGCGGGGAACAATTCCGCGTACAACCGAGGGTACACGTTCAACTTTGAGTTTACGCAAGAGCAGCGCGACGCGGTGATGAAGTTGATGGACGAGAAGCAGGTGACGTTTGACGAAGCGTTTGACGAGTATCAGAAAGGGCGCAATGAGTGAATCTAAGCCGGTGACGATGAACGACGTTCATGAGGTTACATTTGAGTATCTGAACAAGCTTTCGAAGATACATAACGACTTTCTGCGCAATCGACAGAACTCAGACGACTGTCTTGTGGAGCGCGTGGCGCTGTTCTGCGCGTACTCCATTATCGCGGGCACCTTCGACTTGAAGAAGCTCTCAGATGACGCTGAGTTTTTGAGTACGGTCGACGAATACATCGCCAAGGTCATTCCGGAGCTGAAGACTGGCCCCATCTCAGCACTGCCCCCGGGCCTGCAGAAGGTGGGGATGGCATGACCCAAACCGAGCAATTCCTGCAGCGCCGCATCAAGGCCCTGACCTACACCCTCCAGGTGATGGAGGGCGCGGTAATGCTGCTAGGCCGCGACGCGGAAGAACAAGAGACTACGGCCAACGCTTTTGCGTTCGACGCCGCCCGACTTTTCATGAGTTTAGGTAGAGAAGACCTTATTGATTCCTTGACGAGGGAATATGACGCCAAACATCTTAGAGCAGAAAATCCTACCGAAAACTCAGCGCCTCTTAACGATTGACTTCGAGACGTTCTACGACTCCGACTACAGCCTTTCGAAGCTCACCACTTCCGAGTATGTCCTAGACCAGCGTTTCGAGGTCATAGGCGTGGGCGTGGTTGAGGGCGAGAACAAGCAATGGCTCACCCATGAACAATTTGTCGCCTTCGCCAAGACCGTGGACTGGGCGTCGACATGCGTGCTCATGCATCACGCCCATTTCGACGCGCTCATTCTCCAGCATCGTTTCGGCATTTCCCCCGGGTTTATAGCCGATACGCTTTCGATGGCCAACCTGCTGGGCTTAAGCGCCCATGTGGGAGGCAGCCTCGATAAGCTGTCGACCCATTTCGGAGTGGGCAAGAAGGGCCACGAAGTCATTGATGCCCGCGGGAAACGTAAGCACGCCTTTAGTTTCGCGCAATGGGCCGCTTATGGCGAATATTGCGTGAATGACTGCGAGCTGACGCTCAAACTTTTCCAGCGCATGGAGCCGATGCTCCCGCTCGTGGAGATGGCCGTCATCGACTTCACCGTGCGGTGCTTCTCAGAGTCTAAAATCGTGCTCGATGCGAATATGCTAAAACTGGCATATGAGGAGGAAATCAAGCGCAAAGCTGAGATTCTCGCCCACACCCAGGTTTCCAAAGAGGACCTTGCCTCAAACCCTCGCTTCGCCATGATTCTAGAGTCCTTAGGGGTTGAGCCCCCACGCAAAATGTCTAAGGCGACCGGGAGCGAGACGTGGGCTTTCGCCAAGTCAGACCCAGGTGTGCAAGAACTGCTAGAGCACCCTAATGAAGTCATTAGAACCCTTGCCGAAGCACGCATCAACGTGAAGTCGACCATTGCCGAATCACGCATCAAGAGGATGCTGGCGCTCGGTAACCCGGCCCCTATCTACCTCAAGGCCGGGGCGGCCCATACCCAACGGTGGGGCGGCGGCGATAAGACCAACTTCCAGAACCTCCCTCGAAAGGGCCCGCTGCGAAACGCCATCATGGCCGGCCCGGGAAAGGTGGTCGTGGCATGCGACTCTGCCCAGATTGAAGCCCGAGGGGCCGCCTGGCTTACGGGGCAGACTGATTTGGTCCAAGCCTTCAGTAATAAGCGCGACGTTTATAGCGAATTCGCGTCAGCCATCTACGGCCGGAAGATTGACCGAAAGAAGAACCCAGACGACGTTATACCCGGATTTGTCGGTAAGGTAGCGATTCTCGGGCTTGGGTATTCGATGGGGTGGGCTAAGTTCGCCTTAACGTTGCTGGCCGGGGCCATGGGCGGCCCGCCTGTGCAGTTTACCCAGAAGGAAGCGGCGGCCATGGGCGTCGACGTCGAGGCCTTCAAGGCGAAGCACCCAGGCCGTTTAAAGCGGCTCGTGTCTCGGCTTTCGCCCGAAGACCTGGCGGTGCATTGCGCCGTTTCCGCTCACCTCGTGAAAACCTATCGGGAGCAAAACTCAGCCATCGCTAGCTTCTGGAGGCGGGGCGACGAGCTTATCAGCGCCATGGCCGGGGGCATTGGTAAGAAGTTTGGGCCCGGGGGTGTGTTCGAGACTGGACTTCACTGCATTAAGCGCCCGGGCGGCCTCAAACTTATTTACCCGGGGCTCAAGAAACGGTTCGTCATGCGTGAAAACGAGGAGACTGGAGAAATCGAAGAGAAGGAGGTTTTTGGGTACCTGGGCGGGCGCGGCCAGATTAAGCATGTTTACGGCGGGCTGCTTCTCGAGAACATAACCCAGGCTTTCTGCAGGGATATCATCGCGGAGCAGGCTTCTCTGCTGAAATGGGCCCACGGGTACGAAATTGCTACCACCACTCATGACGAAATAGTAACGTGCGTAGAAGAGAAAGAGGGTGATGCTGCGCTTAAGACGATGGTGGAGGTGATGCGGACTACCCCCGCCTGGTGCCAGGGGTTGCCGCTCAACGCTGAAGGTGGTTTCGCCCCAAGATATGGAGACTGTAAGTGAACAACGTTTGCACTGAGATTTACCGCACCATCGTCACCCGAGCCGAGCAGAAGATGAAAACCCGTTTGGTCAAGGTGCCCCCGCACCTCTACCAGCATATCTCCGACGACGAGATTCAATGGCTCAAGAATGTTTGCGGCGCGATGGTTGTGGAATCAAAAAACTTGACAGAACCCGTATTCACGGCTACTGTTAGTTCATGACGAGACTCGCGGCAGTAGACCCTGGTGTACATGGTTGCGGCGTCGCCATCTTTGATGGCGGCACTTTAATCGAGGCGCACTATACGTGCCCTAGTAGAAACCCATTCCATAAAAGCGAGCATGCTTGTGGATTAGTAACGCCAGGAATTCCGGATATACAGGGTCGCGGCAACTACGCTCGAGCGCATTGCACAGCCCGAGAGGCGCTTGCGGCTATGGGATGGGTGGATGACCTTATCGTAGAACACATGTTCAAATATCCAGGCATGGACAAAATCAACGTTAATGATTTGCTAGACGTGCAGACCGTAGCGGCTATGGTGGCTGCCTCGCATTCGAGCGCTATCTCGGTCTACCCGCCACAGTGGAAGGGTAACGTTCCCAAGAAGATTATGACCGAGCGCATTAAGAAGCTGCTTACCCCTAAAGAACGGGCGATTCTAGACGCGGGGGACTGGCCTAAGAGCCTGGAACACAACGTGGTTGACGCGATTGGGATTGGTTTGTGGCGCCTCGGGAGACTGAAATGAAAACGACAACGATTAGCTACTACTCTGGAGACCGGAATGATACCAATCGAACCGACATGGCGAGCATCCCCGGATGTTCTGGGCGGGCCGCGGTTAGTCCAAGCCCTGAGAGCCCTCGACGCGAAGCGCCAAAAGAAGACGCGGTTAATAACCCAGGTCATTACACTGTGGGAAAAGTGGAGTGTATTGACGCACTCGATAGCGCGACTCTTGGCCTGACGGGACAAGAAGCTTTCCACATTGCCAACGTCATCAAGTACTGCTGGCGCTGGAAGTTTAAAGGTGGGGTAGAGGACCTAAAGAAGGCGCGGTGGTACTTAGACCGACTGATTAAGGTGCTGTCATGACTACCTACTTAGAAATGTGCTCCAACCGTGTGGCGGCATTAGAAACCGCCCTCAAGGATGTAGATGCCGCGGGTAGTTGGCTCCGCGGGCTCGTAGCCCCACCACCGCTTCTGTACCTGCTATTGGACGCCCACAGGGTAAAACAGGAGCGGGCTCTTAAAGAAGCCTTGGAGTTCGAAGAATTCGCCAGGTCCCAGGAGAACGAGCCATGAACTTTGAGGGCGTAGAGGAGGCGGTCGACAAAGTCATAGCCGAGAACATGGAACGAGACCGTTTCATGTATGGCGAATTTGAGCGCCAAAGCCGAGAGATTACCTACCTCAAGGTCTCGCTCTGGGCGCTGGCCTTACTGACCGCGCTTAACTTTGTATTGGGGGTAAAGTGATTTCGCCCTACGTGGAATGGGATGACGTAGACGCTGAGTTAGGCAACGCCCGCGAGTTGGACCTCTCAGAGCGCCTGGTTTGGATTGTCGAGCCGGAGCGCATGTACCTCAAACTTGTCATGAATGCCCAGCTAAACGCTGATGGCACTTGCAAAATGGCAGATGGCACCGTAAAGTACTGGAAGCCTTTTAAGTACTAGAGCCGCCTAGGTCCTCGTCAGCTTGGGTATGCTCCGAAGCCCCCGACCGCATATCGGGGGCTTTGTCTTTCAGCCTGGGCATTCTCCTGGGTCCCGCACTGGTCCCGGCTTAACTCCAGTCCAAGCGCATTTCTCGCACCCCTTCTCGCAGTCGCAGTCCTGCAAAATGTCGGGGTCTTCCAGTGGGTCGGGTTCCCCGCAATCTAAACAGCAGTTGCCCGGCCAGCTCAGCTTCCAGCGGTGCTCTTTCTTCATCGGTACAGTTTCCCGTTGACGACGCAAGTCCCGTTGACTATAGGTACGGGCTGCAAATGCACGATACCGTTCGGCTCCATGTAAAACACACCGAACCCGTGCACCCATTCCGCGGCCTTAGCCTCATGCATGTACTCCGCCGCTTTCTCAGCATCGCCCAACCAGCCCAGCATTGAGGCTAGGTAAGGCGAGCCGTCAAATCGCCCGGTGACTTCGTAGGCCATACGGTGGGTGTGCCCGATGACTGAACTGCCCCCGAAGGCCTTAGCCGCCTGCCTATGGGCGTTGATTCCAGCCGTGCCGGTGTCATGGGTGAGGTGCAGCTTGCCGATTTTAACGCTCTTGCGGTATGGCACCCAGTCCCAGCCGCGCTCTCTCAGGTTCAACAGGCGGGTCCACTGAATCGAGCGGAACATAGCCGGGGCCCTGTCCATCAAGAAGCGGTCGAGGCGGAACTCGTGGTTACCGCACACATATACCTTCTTGTCGGCTCCGATTCTATCGAGCTGGTCAAGGTACTTATTCACTTCACTCAGCTCGTCTTCGAAGTCCCTTTGTCCCGGCTTAGTAGCTGGGTGAGCTGACAAAGTCTCGCCGTCGGCGAAGTCGCCCATGATGGCAATCGTTTTGGGCTTGATTGCGTGAGCGACTTGGAGCATAAGGCTCCACGACTTCTCATGATGATTCGGGACGTGACAGTCTGGAATTATGAGCCCGGCTTCGAGGCCGCCGCTATCGCTACTGGCACCCCCACGGCCGCCGCGCCGATTAGAATGCCTAAGCCTATGCTTACTAGAATTACTGGAGCCCATTGTTCCGCCTTATGTTGTCTCTCGACGCCTTGGAGACGCCGAAGCTCGTCATCAACCGCCTTCGCTGCTGGCGGGTTCAACAGTACGCTACCGTCAATTTGCTTCTCAGCTCTGGGTGCATCCGTAGGCAAGGCGGCGTTACTAACGATTGCGCTTAGTAACACCGCCGTTACTACAAACTTCATTTGTCCTTCTTTTCGGCGACGTCGACCACCGCCGCAAGCCCCTGTTTCTCATCCTTGGCTGGCGCGGGCGGCTCCTTCGGCTTCTTGCTTTTGACGAAGGCCAAGACAGCAGAAACCGCGGTGTCGACAAAGGGGACTTTCTTCCCCATGGCCTTTAGCACCACTGGCACCGCAATCGCCACAACCAACAGCCCCAACGCGAGCCAGTCTTGAGCTTGAGCCGCGCTATTCAACAGAGTCAGAGTGTCATCCATGGTTTTCTCCTAGGTAGGGCATCAGAATATCCTACGGCCCCGTCGAGGGCAAGCGCCCCCAAGCGGCTTTGAGTTTCGTTAAGGAATCGCCGGCCGTGGCCTTGAAAGCCTTGTCGAGTTCGGCTAGGTCTTTCGCACTCACATACCCAGGCCAGGCTACGTGGGGCCAATCCTTGTACGCCTTGCCCGAATGCAGTCCCGCCTTCTCGGCTTCTTCGGCGAGGACGTCGTAATCACCCTTGAGCCACCCAGGCTGCACGCCGGGGTTGGGGCTCATATCGCGCACGAAGTCAATAGCCAGCCCGAAGTTATGGGCGCTCTGCCCGCCTTTGGCGTTCGTCACAATCTTGCCGGGCTTGGTACGGCCTTGGCTCCAGAGTTCCATCTGCTCGCCGTACGTACGAAAGCCGTGTGTGGCGACGTAAATGGCGCCCCTGTCTCTGCACGCCGCGATGACGTCTAGAATCTTTTCGAGGAATGGTGGATAAATCAGGTCGAGGTTGATTCGGGTGAAGCTATCCGCGGGCACTAGGCGCCTCCTAACAAACCTACGATTTTGGCCACGATTCCGCACGGGCCTTGGTACTTCTCAGGAAGAAACTTACACGCAAAGGCGGCGATGAAGCCGACTAAGAAGAGAGCGATGCGTCGCTCACGGGCCTTGCGTCGCTTGGATTTGGGCTTTGGGGGCGGAGCTGCAGGAGAGGTCATGATGTGCTTCCATCATTCCACAAAACGTCACGAAGAACCAAGTCCCAACTAAGACGATTGCGTCGATGGCTAGCTCTTTCAGTTGCTCGAACATTAGAGACTCCAGTCATTCGCCTTTCGGGTAGACCTGGCCATTTCCACAGCAGCTTCCAAGCTGAGGCACTTGGCCGTGACGTCATCCGACTTGATTTTCATTTCGCAGACCATGACGTCGCTCGGCTTACCCTCGAGATAGTCTACTTTCACCCAACCTTCGCGAAGATGCGCACAACCTGCAAAAAACGCGGCGGCAATGAGGCTAATACCCAGGGTTGCTTTCATAAGGTTCACCATTAGGGCCTTTCTTTTCCCTGGTCTCATCTTACCTCGTCTCACAGGCTGTCCTCAAGGCGGTCGCCTTGCATAACTGTCAAACTTGGGGCATTGAGGCACTGGGCGCCATTGGACTCTGAGCGCGGCATGACGTTACATCCCGCCCAGGCGGTGCCGCCCCCGACTTGCGTACGGGTACAAGCCACGGGGGCGTGTTGGTCGTTCCAGCCGCCATCTGGGTTACGACAGTCCGGGATGACGGCCTTAGAGGAGCCAGCCACACGACTAAATGGATTAGAGTCTCCCCACTTCGCCGCTACGGCTGGAAAGGTAGCGGTAGGGTCGATATCGCACTTAGAGAAGTCGATAATATCGATGCACGATTTCACGGCCTTGGAAGCGGGCGGAAGGATTACGTTCGAAGTCGTGGCGTTCACCACGTCGAGGTAGATTGGGAAGCGCAGGGTTTCGTACTGCTTCGCCCCGAACTTGGCCCGGCATTCATCGCTAACTTTCACGGGGCAGGTGGCAACGCGGTTTGCGGCGTCGACCCCGGCGTCGGCGATGTCGGCGATGTCGGTGGTATTCTTAGGGCGCCAAATGGTGTAGGTAACGGTCCCCACGGTAATCGAAGCAATCGAAACGAGAATGGCGGCAAGTTTGGCGCGGTTCATTGTGTTTGGGTGCAGCGCGTGAGAGAAGTATCTAGGCAGACGTCGCTAACGACCCCGTTAGGTCGGGACACTGTAGCTCCGAAGAACGTATCCGGGCAATCCCCCTGCAATTTCAGAGTATCCCACGTGAAGGCGGTCGCAGCTGTCTGTGTGGCATTCGAAGTAGAGACATTATTGAAGAAGAGAGACTTGGTGGTCGTCGCCTGGTTCCATGAGCACGCCCATTGTTTGAGTCCCGCGGACATACTCACGTTACTACCGTAGGTTATCGCGGCGGATTGCCCAGTAGTATTAACGCCGCAACTTGGGCGCATGTTGGGCGCCGTTTGGCTTAGTACTCTGGAGCGCAGGTTATTCGTCGCGTCTTGCTGTATGCATACCGGCCCCGACTCGGCGGTTCCAGAAGTACTCTGTACTCCAGGGGAAACCCATGACGCCCGTAGTGACGTAGAAGGCGAAGTGGACTTCGGCCCTACCGTAAAACTAGCGGTTTCAATCGCTCGCGTAGCAGTTGCGTTAGTCGTAGGAATGTATGCGGACACATATGTCCCCGCCTCGCATTGCACCCCCCACACGTAGACGTTCTGCTCAGTCCTCGCCCCGCCAGCGCAAGCACCAGCCGATTCATTCCCGAGGAAAATGTACGTGGAGACCGTGCCAGAAAGAACGCATCGGGTCCAAGAGTCCGCCGTATACGTACACGTAGTGCAGGGACTGGCCGCCGCGCCCGTCGCTAAGTCAATCGAGCCCGAAGTGGCCGGCCCACCAGCCGCTGGCGGTGCACCTTTCAGGTACATGGAGCAGGTACCGGTACCCACCACACCCAACCCAGATTGATACTTCCCAGACTCCCCACCCCCACCGACAGCGTGAAACTGAATGGCTTCCGCTGTCTGGGTGCCATCGGGGGCGATGCCGTGGTCTGCCCTAATCGTCGGCGGGGTTCCCGTGTTTCCCCAAGAAGCGTTATCCATTTCTTGCGAGCGTAAGACGACATTGGTGCGGGCCACTTCCACCATCAGCCCTTTCGCGCCCGAGCCATCCCCGCCGCGCATCACGCGAGGCTGGTCCGCCGCACAAGAAACTAAATCGCCGTTGTCGATACCTGAGGTCACATTACCTTTGGTGCAGGTGGCGGCGCTGGCACGAGTAAACGTGAGCGCCTCACCTTTGGTACCCGTCGGGTTAGTGCAGGCGCATTCCTCCGTCATGCCTGCACCCGTAGATGGGGCGAAGCGGAACAGCGGCGGCGCGGGGGCCCCGCTCCGTCCGCCCAGTCGTCGGCTTTCTCGCAAGTGGTCCCCATGCCTGTTGCTGGGCGGGGTGGACTTCTCAGGCGCGGCCAGTGACAGCGCCACTACCGCTGCGAGAATCATGGAATGTGCCTTTCCACGGTGCCAACCTTGCAGACGTTGGTGGAGGTGGAGACGGAAAGGATTGAGAGGTGTTGGGCGGTGCCGCGGAGGTCGATGCGGTAGGCGTCGGGGTTCAAGTCGAAGTCGACCAGCACGTCCGAAGTCGTAGCGGGGGTGACTTCTTTTTCGCCCCAAAGCGAAACCGTGTTAGACGGCGCTTCGCTGTAGTAAACGGGGTTGTCGCATTGGATAAAGAGGCTTTGCGCCCGGCCCCAACTGCAGTCGACGCACCCGGCCACACCACCATCACCAGGAATAACGCCGCCGTCAGCTAAGGTCGTACCCCCGATGAGAAACCCACCATCGGTCTGGAGTAAACCACCATCGGGCTGCAGCCTATCCGCTGGGCAATTAGTCACCGTGGCCCTAGTGGCGGTCGAAATAGGCCCGCCGTCTTGGGGGAGCGTGAAAGAGCAATAGACTCGCTCACCGGCTTGGGCCACGCCCGGGGGCCAGATGGAAGCAAGCGCGCCAACAACTACACCGACTGCGAAAAGAATCTTCTTCATATCACCGCTCCTCTAGCCGTTGGGCTTGGGTTTCTAAATTCTTGTTCTGGTCTACAACCTGCCGTCCGTCTGGTTTTGCTCCCGCCGCGCCATCTTTACCAGAACTTAGCTGGTTTGTCGCCGACTGTAAAATCTGAACTTGTTGAGGGCTCATTCCGACAGCAGCGGGGCCTAAGAGCATGCCGAAAGCCATCTTTTGCTGGTAAGTGATGGGCTTAGTCTGCTCCATGAGCCGCTCACCAATCTTCTGGCGGAGGTCCTCGTACAAGGCCGGGTAGACGGCTTTGATGGCCTCGACCTGCTCCGGGCTGATGTACCCATTGGCCATGTTCTTCAAAACCACTTCCGGGCTTTCCACGGCCTGCTTGTAGCGCCCGAACCTATCCAGGTCTACCGGCGAGGGTTGCCATTTTTGGGCGACGCTAGGAGGAAGCCCGGCGTAGGGATTCTTAGGTGCTTTAGAGTCGAGATATTGAGCCGCCTTCATCACGGTAGCCATGGCCGCGTTGGCGGTAGCCGGCGCCGCGGCGTTTACATCGGGCGGCACCGCCCCGAACACCGATTCCGGGTTCGTGAGGATATTCTTGATGTTATTCGTGATGGTTTCGAAATCGTCTGGAGTAGTCTTAGCGAGAGTAGGAGTCTTCCGCTTCTGCAAGAAAAGCCCGTTGACTGCCTCATCGAGTGTGGCCTGCTTCGCCAGCTCCGCCTGCTTCATGCTTTCCAGAATCGCTAGCTTTGCCCCGAACTGCTGCGTTTCCTGGGCGTTTTCAGGCTCCAGCCCAGTGCGGGCCATGTAGTCTTGGCCGTGGGGCCCGTTGGCGAGCTGGAGGTGCGTTGCCAGAATCGCATCGGGGCCGTGCGCTGCTGCCTGGAGGATGGCGCCTTTGAAGGGGCCTAAGATTTCGGGGGAAATGGACAGGATGGACTCGAAGTGATTCGCCAGGCTTTTCGCCCCACCCGCGAGCACTTTGGATTCCGCCATCTTCCTAAGCGCGGCGGAAATGAGGCCTGGGCCTTTCTCTCTCGCTAGCTGGGCGCCGTACGCCCCGGCGAGGCCCACGAGGGGGTTACCGCCGCCGAACATCGCGCCTCCGGCCATGCCCATGAGATTGGGGCCAAAACCTCGAGCGGCCTCCTTTCCGAGGTTACGCTTAAAGACGTCCTCGAGAAACGCGGTCTGGGCATACTCTGTCTGCAAGCGCTTCATCTGGTCCTTACCGATGACCCCCGCCTTCTCGACTTCGGAAAAGATGGCGTCGCGCAATTCCTTGCGACCGATATCGTAGACCTTCTTTTTGACGCCTAATTCCCCGTACCCCACCATTTCCCGCATCTTTTCTTGGAGCTTATAGAGCCCCTGCCACGTAACTTCCGAGTCAGCTTTTAAGGGCTCAAGCTCTTTCGAGAGAAACTTACCCAGCTCCTCTCGATGCGCCAGGTCGCCCTTGAAGCGCTCCTTGATGCGGTCTTCCACCCGCTGAATGAGATTGGCTTGAACGTCGCGAGCAGCGATGGCTTTTGGTCGGCCGGCGGAGGTCACGCCTTCTTCCAACGCCGCGCCGAATGGGCGGGTTTCGTCCATCACCCTGAAAGCGTCACCTACTTCGGCGCCCACTCGCCTCTGCACGGCGATAACTTTGTCGAGATTCTCCGGCGTGAAGTCGAGCGGAATGCCTTCTTTTCTCGCGAAATCAACCACGCCCCTCGGGGTACCACCGCGACGAGCCAGCCGCTGCAGCCCCCCGGAATCCCCTTTGAGAAGAATGCGCTCGTCAATACCCGCCGAAGCGTCTTTCAGTACGTCGCTGAGGGTCTTCCCACCAAACTTTTTGGTGAGGGTAGAGGCGCCCTTGCTGACAAGCGCCGTGGCCCCGGAACCCGCGAGAGAGAGCGTGCCGCCCATCAACGCGCCAGACACGGCATGCGTGGCCAGCGTCTCGGCTGTGAGTGGCTGGTTCTCGAGGGAGGCCTCACCCGTGGCCGAACTAAGACCCATGAGAGAGCCGACCGCGAGTTCTTTACCCGCCGTACCCAATACGCCGCGAGCGACGCCGCCAGCACCAGTGAGAGCGAGCGGGGCCATACCCACGGCCCCGCCTATGGTAGCCGCGGTCGGGTTTTCGGTAGCGCGAGCTGCGACTCTCGCGGGGTTGTCATCTAAGAGATTCCCGACGAAGGAATCGGACGCGCCAAACGTAAGGGCGCGCGCGGCGGATTCCACACCCGCCTGTATCGGGTGCTTCGAGGCTTCGAATTGTGCCTCGGTGGCTGGCTCATAGCCCCGCTGGAGCGCTTGTTGCGCGTAAGCTTCGTCCACAGTGACGAACTTCCCATCGGGGGTTTTGAAGAGTCTCTCAGCCATCTACTTTTTCTCTTTCTGGGTCGGAAGCGGAGCGCTTTGGGCTTCGAGATTAGCGTAATCTTGGGCCATTGTCTGATAGTTACCCGTTTTTCCGTACAACGCGCCCTGTAGCTGCCCTTTCATTTCTCCGAGCAGCGCCGAACGGATGGCGTCGAATTTCGGGGCGGCAGAGTAGACGACGTTGGTGCGGTCGCCTATAACTGGCATCAGCAATTCCTCTTCGTGTTTCTGTAGCGCGGACCCGGCGAAGCCCTTGGCCAATTGCATCGAGAGTAGCTTATACGTGGCCTTTTTAGCCCGTTCTTCGTCGCTAAGGAATTCATCCTTCAGTCGCCCGATGCGGTCTAAAAATCCCTCGTCCGCGGTTAGGGCGCGCATTTTATCCACGATAGTTATCATTTCCCGGGTAGCGCCAATCTTCCGCACGGTCTCGGGGTCCATTTCCACGCCGCCAGCGCCTTTCATGGACGCTTGAGCCATCATGGCGCTGATATCGTTTGCTTCCTTGGCGTTCGCGATACTTACTTGCGTCTTACGGTCGGCCTCGTGCTCCGCCATTTGCTGGCGCTGCACTTCCAATCCAGCAATGCGGTTAGAAATCTCGCCGGACATCTGCACGCCGCGGGTTTTCACTTCCGCGTTTTGGGTCTGTTGCACCATCAAATCCAACTTGGTTTTGATGGCCTCAAGGCGAGCGGTTCTATCAATGTTCATGGCTTCTGCTTCGTTCGCCCCTCTAGCCAAGGCCATCTTTGCGGCCTCGCCCAGCCCCGCGGCTTCTTCTCGTAACCCGCCAGCCCTAGACGCCCTGTCAGACTCCTGCACGCGCATGTCCTCCGCGACCAGCGAGTCCAAGCGCTGCAGCCATTGCATCCCCTGGCCCGTAAAACCGAAAAGAGCACCGGCGATAACTGCCGCGGCTTTCTGCCCTATATTTTTGTTATTCCAAAAGCGGTTGGGGTCGATGGGGTCTGAAGCGGCTTGGCGGGCCTGCTGGCGAATCTCGTCGGCTCGCGCCGCGTACTTGTCGGCTTCTTCCTGACGGCGCATAAGTGCCATTCGCTGGCGGTCGGCCGTCTCAAGGATTATCTTTTCTTGGTCTAGCTGGGCTTTCTGCTGGTCAATGAGATTTGCTTCTCGAATCTTATTTTCGTTGTCGAGCGCGGCCTGCAACTGTTTCTGGTTCGCCTGGACGCCCTGAATGGCTTCGTTAATGGCGGTGTTGTCGGCTTTCGCCGCGACCGCCCCCCGAAATGTGGGAGTGGCCCCTACCATACCCACACCCGCCGAAGCGTCCATGGCTGGTTGAGCCTGGGTTTGGTCTTGTGGTTGCCCGCCAGCTGCAGCTACGTCTTCGGGGCGGTCGGGAGGCGGGGGCGGACTGCCCGCGGCGAGGGATCGCCCCGCCTGCCCGGCTAGCGCCTCGCCGGAAGCAACCATTTCGGGGGAGCCTACCAACTCGCCCGCTACCTGCTGGCCCAAACCGCCAACACCCCGCGCGACGTCACCCAGAAATCGATTGTAATCTTTTGTCGCTTCAACCCCGGCATTTACGCCCTTCATAACCGCCGCGCCTAATGTAGGCGCCCCAGTTACGGCCTTAAGCGCTTCGCCGCCGGCTTCAACGATAGGCGCTGGAATGCCTGGAAGTGCCGCGGCAGTTAACGCGGTCTCCGCGCCCTTCGCAATCCGTTTTGCTAGACTGGGTTTCTGCTCGACCGATTTCTGGGGCACGCCCGGACCAGTAACCTTTGCGCCGCCTTCCTGGGCTTGCTCGAAATGCTTCTTAGTCACGCCGGTCTCAGCAGAAGCCCGCTTGGACGACTCCCAGAGCTTGGTCCAGTCGCTGTCGGGCATGTTGCCCTTGACGAACTGTACTTTCTTACCCTTGGAAGTGATGGCAGTGAATTCGCTAGGGGCTTGGCGAGGCGCTTGAGCGCCTTCCTCAGCCTGCTCTGCTGCGTCTGTAGTGTCGTTAGGGTCGGCCATTGTATCCTCAGAATATCATATCCGCGATTGTGGCGAGAGTGTTTACCGTGTTGGCCTGTCCCTGCTCCGCCCGTTTTTGTTCTTCCGCGAGCGCGCGTTGACGGAACTTGAAATCCTCGAACGCCGCGTCACGAGCCGCGCGCTCGAACGCCGTACCCTGGGACGTATAGAAGCGGGCCATCTCGTCGGACATTCCTTGGGCGGCCTGCCCAGTGCGCTGTTGTTGAGCCGCGGACTGAAGGTCTTGCCCGCGCAATGCCCCAGCCACACCGCCAATACCCGCCCGTGCCTTCAAATCCTCTAGCATTCGAGCGCGAGCTACGTCAGACGCCAACCCGCCAGCAGCCATTCTAGAGCCGAGCATTGCGTTTCTACCTTGGCCAAGCGCCCCCGCGGCGAGTGCTTGTTGAGTAGACGCCCCCACAGCACCCTGCCCCTGCATGGCCGCGAGCGATGGGCCTTGGCGCTGAGCTTCCATTTGCTGCATAAGCGCGAGCTGAGCGGCGCGAGTCTGGTCTGCAATGCCTGTCTGGTACGGGTTTGCGGCCAGTGTGCGTTGCGCCCGTTCCATAAATTGTGGGGCGTACGCCTGGTTCTGGCGCATCAACTCTCGCGATGCGTTTCCGATACCTGCTTGG
Organism: uncultured bacterium; assembly: GCA_964540255.1. Lineage (GTDB taxonomy): Bacteria > Chlamydiota > Chlamydiia > Chlamydiales > SM23-39 > REEB52. The sequence continues at coordinate 19,189 of CAZIML010000001.1, read as the reverse complement.
GTGATAGACCTGTCAGCGCGATACCGCGCGGCGGAAGCGGGGGAAACCAATTCGGTGAACCCCTCATTGGCCATTTCTTGAGCACGGTCGAAATCCGCTTGCGAATTATACGTAGGCATACGTTCTCACTTATCGTCTAGGGGTACAATGGAATTCTGCCCATCAACCTGTCGATACCCAGTCGGTTGTTGCCCGCTGTTTCCGTTAGAGCCCATTCGCGAAAGAGCCGCGGCCCCTGTAGCACCCGCCTGGGCTAGTCGAGCCATATTGCGCGCCTCGGTATCCCGCGCTTCCAGGTCATACCCGGCTCTAGCCCGCTCCAAATCAAACGCGCGTTGGTATCCACCCAACATCTGCTCAGTTAGGCCGGAGCCGTAAAAGCGCTCCATGTCCTGATTAAGTCCCTGCCCCGCGAGCGCGCCTTGCGCCATAGAGCCGGCCAACCCCACGTCCTGGGCATGCTGCTGGGCCATAAGCTGAGCGAGCATGGCTTGAGCAGCTTGCTGCTCTTGGAGCTTGAGCATCTGCTGCTCCCCCGCCAGACCGCGCTGAACATCCGCCGCGCCTATGGCGCCAGCTCGAAGCCCCGCCCCACCGCCAGCACCCCGGATGCTCGAGCCCAGGCTTTGTTGTTGGTGCCCGGCCCGTTGGAAGCCTTGGGCCAGTTGCTGCTGTCCTAAGGTGTCCATGTTGCCCGCGGCCTGGGCTTGCAGGGCCTGAATTACTCTGGCCTGCTCAGTACGCGCCTGGTCCTGGTTCGCGGTGTTGAAGCCGGGCATTTGCAAATTGCCGCCGCCGAAAGCGTTTTGGGCATACAGACCCGTCCATGGGTTCTGCTTTAATTCCCGTTCTCTAGCCTGGAGGATAGATTCATACGATGTATCGCGAGGGGGATTTACGAGGAACGGGGTCTCCGTGTTGGAGTTACCGCTCGAGGCCCGGGGGGTTTCTGGGTTTAGGTCGCGCGCCATTGGTCACACCCTACTTGCGGAAGGTAACTTGAAGTAACCACCTTTTACGCCTACTTGCAAGGTCAAATCAGTCAATCTAAACCGCCCTTCATCCGTCGTGGTTTGGGGCTTGAAAGTAATGGTCATCTTCATGGCCTCGCACTTCTGTTTGGCGAAATGGTGTTGGGCCTGGATATTCAGGTCAGCGGGGGGAGAAATGTTCGATGTGAACGAATCCCCCACTGTGGATGTGAAATCGTACACGAAAGAACCGGCCACGGTCTGAGGGTCTAACGAGTCAACATTGCCCAGCAGCATAAGCCTATAGATTCTCTGGAATCCTTGAATTCCCGCGAATGAAAGCCAACCCGTCGTAATCGTAGAGGTGAACGCCTGTGCAGTAGTCCCCGAATCGTTGACGTCGGTGTAAGTCGAGCTGTCGAAGTAGCGGACCAGCGGCGTAGTCGACACGTTCTTGACGTGGTAGGCGTTTGCCCCCGCGTAAACCGCGTCGATGTTAGCCACGCCCGTAAAGCGGGTCCATTGCATCCATTGGTAGTCCCAAACCAGTACGCTCCCGCTCGAGAGGTAGAACTTGATTTGCTGCTTTGAGTCGCCAGTGGCGCCGTCTTTCGCGCTGCCTGCGACAGCCACGACCGTGTCGGTAACCGCCACCAGCGGGTCGACCTCCGCGCC
>CAZIML010000001.1:1538-17443 GCA_964540255.1 uncultured bacterium | reverse complement strand
CTGCGACAGCCACGACCGTGTCGGTAACCGCCACCAGCGGGTCGACCTCCGCGCCCACCTGCTTTCCATCTTGACCCCGGGCAAGTCCCCCGCCGCGGGATAGAAGGCGAATACCGAAGGGCGAGCGAAACCAGACGCCTTCAGGTCCTCGGATAATCGCCTTGGGCGAGTCCCAGCGCGCGCCAGTTTCAGTCACGAGCGTGGCGAAGTCACTGTATTGGCCTTGCGTACCTGTGGGCGCTGGGCCTTGGCCGTAGATGGCCCCAATCCCTGATTCGCAGGCGATAATCAACTTGTCGTCGAGTTCTACGGCCCCCGCTACCCGACCCAACGCCGCGGGTACAGTAAGCTGGAAGGAAGCGTCGCTCGTTACGAATTCCGCGGCGAAACCTGGCGAAAGCTGTTTACTCCAATAGACTTTATGGCCGTCATCGCACCCCGCCGCGACTACCCGCTTCTGGAAGACAGACAGTTGTCGGCATGCTGGCATGGGCGAGTTAGGCAGCACCCCGCCTTCAGTGTAGAGAGTCTCGCCCGAAACTAAGTTAGGGTCGGATATGGTTACGCCCGCGCCTAATGGTACGGAGTGGGCGAGATAGAGTGTTGTGTCTGTACTGCTCCCGAGCGTGCGGTACATCAGCAACTGTGCGCCGGGCTTGAGTGTCGGAGGAGTAATCACGCCGCCGTCGAGGCCGTGGAGCCCTGCGGTCGCGGTCACCGCGTACGTAGACGACGGCGGGGACTCGTGCCAATTACCCTTAGAATCTTGCCAAGCGTAAGTGAACGCCACGGAGTACGTACCGTCGGCGGGGAAATCATAGAAGCCCGTTCCGGTCGTAACCGCCGTAAGCTGGCCGTCGGGGGCCACTTCAGGGGCGAAATGGAACCCTTCTTCTACAACCCGCCCGCCGTCGACCATGAGCGGGAGCGCGCCGGCCAAATAAGTCACGCCGTTCGCCTCGACCTGGCCAAGCTGCTCGTCATGGTCCAACTGCACCCTAGCGATGACGGCGGGGGTATGGTCCTCGGTTCCAGCCAGGCGGGTGTTGCCCGCGTACTTCACGATGGGGATGAAGTTCGAGTACGAAGTAGTCACACGATGGTGCGGGTTGAACATCAGGAAAGCATCTTCCCCGGTATCGCTCGTGTACCCACCGATTTCACCGTAGGCCAGCCGGGCGATGAAGGTAGGAGTGGGGGCGGCCGAAACCGCCGCTGCAGCAGCGCTCAGGTCCGCCACGAGCACCACCCGCTGGTATTCTTGCGAGTCGAAAAGCACGGGCAGATAGAAGCGGCTATTCATCGTAAAAATGCGCCCTGCCAGCGGGCATTTCGTCGCGAGCTGCTTCGTCGCGGAGAGCACATGGTTTGTACCTACGGTCAGGACGAACTGCCCCATGACTTGTTTGCCCGTAGTTGCGTCGGTCCTATAGGCATCGGCGGCAATGAGTAGATTGGAGCCGCTATCTGCGACAGCAGTGCGGAAAATCACGTCGGCGGTGGAGAAGACGCCTGCTGTGGGGGTGATGGTGTTCTCCGCGGAAAGAGTTCCAGTATCCGATGGGAGAGTACGCCCGCGGAGAGTCATCGCGTTGTCGTAGAATAGATGGCCTGTGAGTATCGTCGATGCGTAAGTGATATGGGTGGTCAGCGCATAGTACCCAGTAGCCACCGCGTCCGTCTGAAGCGTGCCAGAACCCACCAAGCCGAGAGTAAATAGCCGGGCATAAATATCGTTGTCGGAGCCGCGGGCGGCGATGAAAATACCTTGGCCGGCATATATGGAGGCGTCAAACATGGCCTCGCGTAGCAACGTGTCGCCGACGACAGCCGCCCCCGTAACGGTCATCAACGTGGCGCCAGAAACAGCGGTGGCTCCGGCTTCCGTAAGGGCAAAACCCGTAACGGTGTACGATGTGTCGGCGGGGGCATATTCGGCGCAAAGAAAGACGTAGCGGCTGTTGGTGGAGTCCCAGAGCACTCTAGGGCGAACCCGATAGTTTGACGTCGCAATATTGTACTGGCTGAAGATTTCCGCGTTGGTGGTCAACGAGCGGATAGAGAGCGCCCAACCCAGGCCGGTACTGCCAGCGCCTTGGTCCTCCCAGACGAGCATGTAGGTGGAGTTACCGACGGCGACGTCCATGCCACGGCGAGAGTCCGTGTGGGTTGTAGGTGAGGTAAGGGTATTGAATCCCTGAATAGCGGTTACGAGCGCTCCCACTCGTGTAGCGACCTGCGAATACCCGGAGGTATCGAGAATGGCGTAATTACCGCCCGATGTGCGGCGAATATGGGTGCCGTCCGCGAGTTCCAAATGCACCACGCCATCATGTTCGTACATTCGTACGGCCGCAGCGCTACCGCCGGAGCCTAAGGCGGCCTGCCCGCCCCGGCGAATCACGGTGCTGGCGTCGTCGAATTCCACGTTGTCCGCTACCGTAAGTTTCGTGGGTATGACGAGCTTGTCGTCGTCCTTCTTCTGAAGGCCGCCGGTAAGGTTCAAGTGCACGAGCTGCTTTTGCAGAGTCATGGTCAGTCGTCCAAATCGAAAGAGATACCTTCGAGGCTCAGAAACGTAACCCCGCCTGAGCTATACTCTACAACCCCATCTGAGTGAACGTCCACCCGTCCAACCCCGCTAGACCCAAATACTACAAACACTTTTTGCTTTGCCGGCCGATGCCCTATTGGGAGCACCATAATCGTAGTGGCGGCCCCTGAAGCGCGTTCCACGAGCCCGCGGAGGTGCACCCTGTTTAGCGGGTCTTTCTTATACGCCGCGGTTTGGTACGTACCAATGGCCCCCGTATAGTCTTGCCACCCAGTACCCCATGCAGGCTTTTCCCACCCCGAGGGGCGAACGAATGGGGTGAGAAACCGCAATACAGCGTCCAACGTAGTAACGACCGAGGTTAAGGCGCGGTTAGTCTCCGCGTCCGCCACCTTCACCCGCCCTATTTCAGAGACGAGCGGGGGGATTATGGCGTTGCGGTCGGCCATTACAGCCAAGGCTCCGTATCGACATTGTCCATGTCAGTAACCTGCCGCGGCGCCGCGAGGTCACGGAGTTCCTTAGCCTTCTCGATTTCCTGGCGGATAGCTTCGCGTTCGGCAATCAGGGCCGAAGCTGAAGACTCTTCTTTGGCGAGCGCCTGAATGGCCGCGTCTACCACGATAAAACGGTCCCATCCATTGGGGTACTCCACAGTATCCGTACCCGACGCGAGAGTGGCGGGGCCGGGAGCAAAGAGAATCTTCCCGGAAAGCCCGGCCTGGGGGATTGGGTACAGTCGTACGTAATTCCCCACAAGCGCGTATTTAGGTAGCGACCAACCCATGGTTCGCGAATTGCGGTACGTATTACGCTCCGCTCGTGTATAGGGGAGGAGTGTTCGCCAATCACCGTTGTAGTTCAGGTCCACGCCGTAGAGTTTGAAGAACCCGGTGGCAATTGCGTAGTCGGATTGATTCGCTACGGTAGTGAAGTCTGACTCAGAGGAGGCGTATTCTTCGCCATATGCGTCAACTAGCATGCCGTGCAGCTTCTGGTTCGCTTCGTTTATCCAGGCGTCGAGAGAGGTGCTCGTGTCGGTAATGAATGAGCTGCCCACCATGTCCACTCGCTCACGCACGCGGTTACGTAACGTAGTGAGCGTGAAAACAGTAGGCCCGCCGGAAAGACCAAAATCGTAGGAAGGTACCGTCATACGTTCACCCCGCCCAAGTCGGTGTTGGCATGTACGAAGAATGTGGGGGCCGAGAGCCAACCGCCGTTGCGGTACACCACGAACCGGAACCCGTTGGAGATAGCGGTATACGTACTCGCGTCGTCGAACGTCGACGAAAACGCAGCGCCGTCGTACACAATCTCAGTTTTATTATCCAGGTCTGGGTACTTCACCCAAACTATGAACCGCCCACCGTCGGCTGAAGCTAACGAAGCCGGGGCCGCTACGGTAACGTCGAATTGTACTGCTTGGTCCGCCGTCAGTACGGTGCTTTGAGCGGGGGTAAGCCCGGAAAGCGCGGGCGCGGTTATTGGGGTCGCGTAAGAATAGCCATATCCAGAACGTGTCGTCATAGCGTCCTCATGTCGTAACTACCGCAGTGCCGTTCCATGGGACCACGAAAATACCGAAATGTGCCAACAGCCGAGTAGAGTCGTTGGGGTATGTGTCCCCAGTGGCCGCGGTAACATACGAGCCGGTCCATATATCCGCCAGATGTCCGTGCCTCCCAAAGGCCCCTGTGGTGCCCATAGCCCCACACGGCATCAGAATAGTCTCCCCAGATATCTGATTAAATGTTTGCGACCCGATTGCTGCGACATACGCGTAGAATTCAGTTGTCCAGGTGTAGGTTATAGATGTAGAGTTCTGCGAACCTCTACCGTATGCGGCGGAAAGCGCGTTAGTGGTAGTCAAGAGTTCGGACCCAATAGCCCCGCCACTATTACACCAGGCAAAAACTGGGTTGGTCATGCCAGTGACTGGCTGCTGAATCTTCTCGATAAAAAGTGCCCCGATACACTTAGTCGACCGAGTTACGAATATTCGCGTGCATTCCCCGTCATCGGACATCATACCGTGTAGAGTGAATCCAAACGCTGCCGCGGTGGTAAACATCCACTGCGCGGCGGTTTGATTAATTTGGTATTGGTCGGTTGCGGTGGGGGTCACCGTCGTCGATGTAAGCCCGGTAAATCCCGCGCTGGGCGACGCCAAAATGAGCCCGAACTCCCCAGTAGCCGCCTGGGCCCCGTTCGCCGCGGCGATGAGGATTTGGAAGTTCGACGCCAGCCCCGTCTGTTTAAGCACTACCCAGCTTCTGGCCCCCGCGCCCGTACCGAAGACTACGTCGCTAGATGACGCCCAATTGTCAGATGTATTGGCCGTTGTGCCATTAGACGAGGCGACTACGGTCCATGGCAATGTCGTAAACCCGATTAAAGTAGCCTTGATTTTGTACATCAGCTGCGAAAAACTCGCGGCCATCGTAGCCCCGGCCGTTACGGTCTGGTTTACGTTATATTGCCAGGTCTTTTGGGCAGTCGGGAGCGCCATATACCCCTCTTATAGACAAAAGCCAGGGCCCCTACAAGAGAAGCCCCGGCTAAAATTATACCTTATCGGCCGGCAGGAAGGGTAGACGAATCTTGCACGTGAATCACGAGCAGGAGCTTCTCATCCGTGGTCAAATCCGCCGCGGTGCCTGATTTGGTAACCAGGATTCCGAAAGCGTTGTTCGTGGTGAGGTCCGTCTCTACCGAGACCTCCCAGTCATCTACTGACGTGGGGTCAACCACTACGCCTTGGACCCAAAGCAATTGCTTCACTTTGTGATTCAGCGTAACGGTGTACTTACCTGTGGCGGTTTCAGCGATAGACGCCACGCCCTTGACCGAAGTCAAGTTAGCCGCACCCGCGCCCGTGCCGCTGGCGTAGATGATTTTGAGACCCGCGACGTTAGTCTGAATCTCTTCGTAGTATTGTGGTCTGCTCATATTGATTCTCCTGTAAAGTGAAGGGGCGGGCCTACTTCACCCGCCCCGAGAGTCAATTAGGTGGGCAGCGTCGCGACCATATTGGCCGAGGGCTTGTAGCAGAGCAGGTTACCGTAGAACGAGAACCGACCCTCGTAGCGGTCGGCCTGGTACTCGCGGGCCATTCCGCCGTCGCCCATCGCGTCACCCTTGTTGATGAAGTCGCCCAGGTGCTTCAGTTCCCAGGTGTTCAATTGCAGGATGCGGGCGTAACCCACGGGGGCGTTGCGGTCAGCGTAAATCTTGACCGTGCCCTTGGGACCACGCAGGCGGATGGACTCGAAGCCCACGTCGCCCATCTGGGTGTATTCCGCGTCGACTCGGCTTCCAAGCGCCAGCTTGATGTTCTTCTCGTCTGTAAACGAGGTGAACACGTGCGAGGGGCTCCCGCCTTCGCGAGCCAGGGCAGCCAGCGCGGTGATGTAGCCCTCTTCAGGCTGCAGCGCGCTGATGTCCAATCGTTGGCCGGCCAAGCGGGTCACATCCACCGAGCGGTCCACGCCGAAGAACGCGTCGCCGGAGGTAGGCGCGGTGATGGGGTTCCAAGCGTCCATACCGGCAATCTTTCGGCGCGAGGCGTAGGTGGTGATGGCCGAGGTGGGTCGGTCACCGGCAATCCAGAGGTAGTCTCCGGTCGCCACCGAGTCCGTATTGGCGTCGACCACGAAGGTCCCGGCCGAACGGTTGACGCTGGTGACAATCATCGGGACGGCCGACGTGGTGCCGCGGATGGCTGCCGTCTTAGACGACGCGCCGACAAGGGCCATACCGACTTCAATCTGGGTGATGCCCTCACCCACGGTGAAGTTCACAGATGAGACCGTGGTGGCCTGGCAGAGCCAGCCGCCCGCGTCACCGTACAGGTCCCGACCCATGTCGTTGCTGAGGGTCTGGAGTGTACCGTCGATGAGCTGGGTGGCCGCCTGGATAAACGCGGATTTGTCGCCGCGCGAAGCCAAGAGCAATTCTTGCTCGAGGGTGTACATTGCGTAGTTCTTCACGCGGGTTACGGTGAAGTTAATGTCGCGGTTAAACCCGGAGTCGGTAGCCGCAGTGGACGAGCTAACGCCGTTATTCGCCGCGCCGTTGATGGCCGCGAGAGATTGGGCAGTTGCGAACGTCGCGTTACGAGCGTTGCTATTTCCGTAGGTCAGCGCGTGCACCAGACTTCGACCAGTGAATCCGCCGGTCTTAGGCATGAGCGCGAGCAACGGATTATCCTCGTATACAGCGTTCTCGAGGGCTCGGCTCGTATAGAGATACTTAAGAATCTTGTCAGCAGTAGTAGTTGTTGCAGCCATTGTGAGTCACCTATGGCGACCCACGATGGAGTCGCCGATTAGTCTAGAGAGTCTTCTCGACCTTCAATGAGGGCTTGAAGAATTTCTTGACGGGTTTTTGGAATTGTGCGAGGTACGGCGGGTGCCGTCGTGTTCGCGTTTGTCAGCGTCCGGTTCGCCACCATTCCGGCTGCAGGCTGAGACTCGGGGGCCCGCTTCTCCGTAACCACAGCAGGTTGTGATTCGCCTGTCAAGTAGGGCCTAAACTTTTCCGCGTGTTGGCGCAATTCGTACTCGTAAAGCTCAGCCGCCAACTGTACGGATTCCTCGAGGGTATTGCCAGGCAGCGCGCCATGCTGGTTATGGTAGCGAATGAGCGTGGCTTCCACGCCCTCGTAATCGCCTAAACCATTGATGGTCTTGAATTTAGGGTCATCTTTGAGAATCGTTTTCATCTGTCCAAGCATCTGGTTTCGGGTACCCGCCAGGCGCTCCGCCTCGCGGTCCCTGCGCAAAGCCTCGACCTCCGCCTTAAGGGCGGCTACTTCATTCGGGGGTTCCTCTTTTGCCGAGCCTTTTTCCTCGCGCTCCAGATTACCCAGCAGGCGGTTGTTGTACTGGCTGTGCGTCATACCCGCCGCGGCCAGCAGGCTCACGGGGTCGCCCGCCTGAATAGCCTTGGCGATGGCCTGGGCAGTGTGGGGAGGAATGGCCTTCAGTGCTTCCACGTACGGCTTTGCCGCGTCGATTTCTTTCTGTTCCATCAGCTTCCGCTGGGTGTCTCGCTCTTTAGCGAGCCGGAGCAGCGTAGGGAGCCCCTCGTCTTTGGGTGCTTCCTTCGGAACCTCCGCTGCTACTGCGGCCGCGGGCTTCTCCATCGGCACCCCATCTTCTTCGAATGCCTTCGCCAGCTCCGCCGGGTCAATTCGTGAGAGGGGTACGTATTCTTTAGGTTGAGTCTGCGCTGCAGGGGGTGCGACTTGCTCGGTATCGGCCACGGTTTCTCCTGGGTGTGGTTTAAGCGACTACGGGGGGAACGACAGGCATGTTAGGCATATTGTTTTGGACGTTAACCATCTGGGTGTTGTCTGAAGGGCCTTGAGGCCCAGGCATAGCACCCATTTGGGGCCCAGGCATAGGCCCGGGTGCACCAGGCATCCCGCCGGGCATCGGAGGAGGCGCCATTAACGCGGCTTTTTGGGCGGTGGCGTTGTCGATAAGGTTGCGAAGCAGCATGAGCCGCTCTTCAGGGCACCCGCGGTGCCGACTGTAGAGATAGGCCGCGTTGGCACGTTGAATAATCATGTCGAGGTTTTGGTACGGCTCCAGCGGCATTAGACGGGGCTCCTTCTCGTCCAATATCGCCGAAATGGTTGCGTCTGCGTCGTCTATCACCGAGTTTGCAAGATTCGATTCTGCCTCGATATCGGGGAACTCCAACAGGCGCTGAGCGACGGCCTTATCTACAAAACCGTCTTGCATCATCTCCTTTACCTTCTGGTACCGCGCTGAAGGTGTCTGGGGGAGACTCGAAACTGGCCACATCTGCATGATGTAGGAATCCCGGTCCAAGTCGATGTCCGCCCAGTCCACCTCCAGCAAGTCGCGTCGACCTGGCACCAGAACTTTGTACGAGGTCCACCCGTACTGCTTGGTGATGAGGTCGATGGACAGCTCCGCGAAGTCTAAGAAAATCTGTTCCCAATCCTGGTGTTGGGGGGAAAAACGTTCTGACTCGATGTCAGAGTATTCGCGCAATGCCACGGCGGCGTCCAAACCTGCCGGCTTCTTCGAAGCGGCGGAAAGTTCGGAGATACCAACCTCCTGAAACGCGCGTTGGTAGAGTTGCTGCACATAGGCAAATTCTTCCTGGGCTACGGCGTTGCTGTTGTCCACCGAAGGCGGTACGCCGCCAGTGTAGTAGACGATATCGCCGCCGTCTGCGTTGGTGAGGTGCGAAGGGGCTACCTTCGAGCCCATGGCCACGAAAGTACGCCCGCGTCCTTTGCGTTTCATCTGGTTAGAGATACTGCGCACGACGCGGTTCAGTTCAATCTGAATGCCTTGCACGGTCTCGATGACGCCCTTACCCCAAAAACCTACAGTGCGCGGCTTGAAGCGGTAAACTACGAACGGAAAGCGGTCGATGACCCATTTCTCTTCGAACAGCACGCACCCGTCGATGGCGATGACGTGCTTGCCATCCTTCGCCTTCCTGCCGCTGGGAAGGTGCCAGGCCTCCCACACTTCCACGGTGTTGTCGACGACTTCCGACGTAGCATGAGGGGAATCAATCTTCTCTTTCTTCCCAGCATCTGCGATTTCGGTGGCGTACTTGGGGAACATGCGCGTAAGCACGTCACGCGAAACGTACTTCAGACGAAGCATCTGTCGGGGGTTACAGTATTGACCGTCGAGGTCGTCGACGAAAATCTCGGATGGCAGCACACGCTCACAATCGAGCTTTCCGTCCTCCCGTTCGAACACATGCAGAAAGCCCGTGCCGAACTCACACCCGTCCACGAAGACCTGGCGAGCCTTGCGGTGTACCTGGGTCTGGTAGAAGAACCCCTTACACCACTTGTCGAGGTTGCGGGCCTTAATCTGCTTATCCCACGATGCGCCCGACGTGAGGAAGTCGGGGCGGGGGCGGTTCTTGGTGACCTTGGCCGTTAAAGTGTCGACGCACGTAGCCCCGACATTCAACGTCATCAGGCCAGTGTTGAACACGACTTGGCGTACGATGGCGTCGGTAAAGTCGCGCCCATTGAGCGAGTCGAGTTCCGTGTTCTCGTACATGCGCGCGTGGCGTACCTGCGCTGCCAGGCGATTGCCCGCGTCTTGGCGCAACGTACCGCCCGTGTCGATAACATGCTGAGCCAGCTCGTCTGAATCGACCTCCCACCATCGCGGCGTAACCACGCCCGATTTCACGAGCGATTCCGGTTTTTCCTTAAGGCTCTTTGCGTCGCGATAGTCTGAAGCCATCTGTTACCCCTTAGCGTCGTAGACGCGCCCGTATAGCTCAATCTGCTCTTGAGCGGTCAAGTTATCAGTACCCAGCAAAGGTTCCGATACTTTAGGCGCAAAGTCAACCGACTGTCCTAAATCTCGGTCAATCGCCGTAGATGGGCTCGCCACGGTCTTGGTCAAGGTAAACCTTAACTGTCCGTTGCTGAAGGTCCTCACCCCGTACTTCCGGCACAGCATCAAAATCGTCTCCAGGTCCAATGATGTCATATCCACAATCAATCTCCTCGATTCGCCCCGCGAAGGTAGTAGCCAAGCCCCGCCACATTTCTCGGCTTTTTTCCAACTGTTCAATCCTACTTAATAGTTCAGCTGCGTCTTTAGGGTCTATGCTGGCCGTCGACGCACGGGCCATGTAGAAAAGGCGGTCCTTCCATTCATTCATCCCATTCATTCGCATGTCCTTAAGTGTACGGTTCGCCAATATGGTGCGGAATGCTCGTTCTCGTTGATGTTGTAGTATACTTCCTCAAACCAGTGAAGCATCTCATGTACGTACGCCGAAGTAGCCGGGCAATAGTTCAGCGCCACTACCTGCAATTGATTTCCGTACTGCAGCCCTAGGCATTTCCCGCTCCCGCCGGTCCATGGGCAGTCAAGCTCTTCTTGCTGCACGAATACCTGAACGCCCTTCATCTTCTCTCCGGCGTTGGGGAACTTCCCATCAGACGCGGCCTCTAGGTCTATGAGCCACCCATCTTCCAATTCGTCGACGGCTTCCTTCGTCCAATCAGCTCCACCCAAAAAGAACTCGACACCATGCTTGCTCACGAAGTCTGGGTGAGCTGGAGCGCATTTGGCGAATGCAAACAAGAATAGAAAATATTTCACGAATCGTCTCCCTCATAGTCGTCAGTATCCCACCAGTCGCCCCCTTCCGGAGTCGAAAGGCGCTCTTCATCATACCGCTCTACCTCATCGATGTCATCTACTACCGGACCCGTGAAGTCTAAGTGCGCGAGAACTCTACGAAAACTATAAAGGAAACAATCGCACAGGTGATTAGGAAATCTAGGGTCTTCGCCCGGCGGCTTGCCGCTGTCTGGGTCCCAGTTCGGGTCTTTTGGGAGGGATGATAACTCTAAGGCGTAGGCGCTCCCGCGTTGCACCTTAAGTCGGCCCGAAAGAAATTCATCGTTCAACAACCGTACGTGCTCAAGCTTCTCAGTCTTTTTCGCGGCCTCGAAGACTTGATGGAAGCGCGACATAGCGTCTTCAACAAACATTCTGCCACCTCCGCCCATGTCCGCCACTTTGGCGATGAAGTTAAAGCCCATCTTTTCCCATTTCTCGATTTGGGCGATGACCTCTTCCGCTGGCGCCCCCGGTCTTTTCCAACATGCCGCCTCATACACCTCGCGGCGGGTTGGGTGCCAGCCCCAAACACCTAGGGCCATGTCATCTCTGAATCCCAAGTCCCAGCCCAGCACGTGCTGCCACCCCGGACCCCACGGCTGCACTTCCGTCAAATCGAATGAGTTGCGTCCTTCGTTGTACTTGTAGAAGAGGACGCCATCATCCTTCACCCATCGCCCGGCGTACTCGCGTACGTACGTTGGGGTGTCGATGGTCCAATTGCGCTTCTTAAGGATGCGCTCGAGTTCCTTCTTAGCGTGTGGAAGGTGGGGATTGTCTAGCAGTGTCCACCGATGACAACTCCACCCCGCTCCCACGCGCTCTTTCTCGTCCGACGCCCCGCCCGTCGAGACCATCATGCCCTGGCTCATCCACATGGGGGCTGAAGCGTTGTCGCCCGTCACCCAATACCAGTAACCAGTAGGCACGGGGCCGGGGGTTCCTTCTAGGCACACCGTACCCTGAAGGTCGAAGAGGCAAGGCTCGATGACGTCCTCTACCAGCGAGCGGAGGAAGGGCCCAAACAGCTGGGCTTCCATCACCACTTCCAATTTGGTCTTATCGCCACGTTTACGTTGTGCCTGACTATCTTTATCTGCACCGACGAATCGTATCTCTGAGCCATTCTCCAACCGTATGGTGAGTTCTGTCTCGTGCGACTTAACAGGAATGCTATGCCGGGCGGCCACGTCGAGAAACTCTTGCCAAAGAAGTTGCTTTGTGCGCAGACGGGTGATGCCCCAAAGCCTAATCAGCGCCCTGGGCGTCTCTAACGCTGTAATGAAGCAATACCTAGCCCACATCGACGTCTTACCGGCGCGGCGAGAACATAACGCCGCCTTGTTGCGGGAAACATCGTCGATGAAGTCAAGCTGCTGCTTAAAAAGCTCCGCGCGGATGCCCGCGGTGACCTGTCCGGCCTGGAGACGCGCGTCTCTACGCCTGGCCAGCTCTAAAGCAGCCTCTCTAGGGTCGATTTCCATTACTTCTTAGCGGGGGTCTTGGCGGCTTCGACTTCCGCGGCTTCGAACATGGCCACGTTGCTCAGCGGCACGAGCCGAGTCGCAAGAATGCCGTTAACCAGCTTAGAAAGTGAGACGCAGCTGACGCCTTCCAGCACGCCCAGCTCTATTTCCATGTTGCCCTGTCCCGGCCGGTCGCCGACGGCGCGATTGCTAGCGCTCTGGAGCTGACCGCCGAAAGACACGGGGTGTACAAACTGCACATATTTTAATTTCATGACGTCCTCTGGGTATGAATGGTGTATGGATTGAATTGCAGCCCGAACTTTTCGAAAAACTTCCTTCCGCTACTGTCGGGCCAGTGCGAAAAATACTTGAGCGAGTGTGGCATAAGCTGAGAAGCAATCCCACGCCTACGGTAAACGCCTTTGACATACACCCAATGGCAGACTTCCGGCGTGGAAATGGAGTAACCGAGAATCTCGTCGGGTACTTCTTCCAGGAAAGCCACGACGATTCGGGAGCCCTGAACGAGCCGGTCGATGAGATTGTCCTGCTCCGACTTGTAAATCTCGCGGGGGACTGACTTCGAAGCGGTGGCCTTCCAGTATGACTGGAACCACGACGAGTGAATGAAGCGTTCGTCGCCCGTGTGCGCCTGCCTGACTTGTATGCCGGTCATTCCCCGGCAGTCTCGTCTTTAGTTTCGCCGGAGTCAAGGGGGCTTTTACGGGCCACCACCTCGAGAAAAGGGCGGGCCGCCTCGATGAGGGCCTCATCAGAGTAGGCAGACATGCGCTTCATCTTCTCCGACTCCTCTTCAGACTTGGTTACCTCAGTCTGAGGCACGGGCTTACCCCGTAACATATGGAGCAGGTCCACGGCCGCAGCCCGGCGGACTTCCGGCGAGGGGACGATGGGGTCTGACACCCGGCCGTCTGGCAGCTGGGCCTGGTAAGCAGCGCCCCCGGCGAGAGAAAGGAGAATCTCGTCTAAGAGGTCCCCATCCTTGGTGAGACGTCGAAGCTTGGCACGCCAGGTAGCAGGCGAGGCGTCTTTGGGTACCACGACAGCCCTAGGCTTACCGTCCTCATCTTTGAGTGGGAGACCGTCCTTCCCTCGGAGCACGAGTTTGTTTCCCTGTCGTTTGAGCATCCAATCCATAAAATCACCTTACACTCTAGCGACTCAGTGGGTCAAATGGCCTGAAAAGGGCGTTTCTTCGATTTGGCTTTCCGCGGGTAAAAATGGCCCCGAGGAATTTGGGCATTTCCGTTGTGCTCCGGAATTTTGGCTAAATTTGGACATTTCCGTTGCGTCCCGGAATTTTGGCTAAATTTGGGCATTTCCGTTGTGGGCATAGTCGAGTTCTCATCCCCCCACCCCCCAACCAGTCGACCGGCATTCGACTGCCTGGCATCCCCACCACGCGCTCAGCCTCCCTCCATTTCGCCAGCCTCCCTCCATTTCACCAACCCCCCAAACACGGCCAGAATGTCCCACCCTCTACCACCTACGCCTACCATGCTAGTCTGATGTAGACTAGTGAGATTTTGGAAAGTTGACCCACCCCAAAACATGAAAAATCATATCTGCACGTTTTCGCGTTTTCCAATCTTTTGTAGGGTTTACACGATTTTTTACACATCACTAGTCCACACTAGACTAGTTTTGGGGGGTTTTGCGGATCATCTGTTGTTATATCATGGGGTTACGCCAATAACGACATATACCTACGTATACCTACATGAATTATTTCGAATTATTTTGAATTAACGCGATGCAGCACACACATCGGCGCACACAATTAACGCGGTGTGTTAATTAATTGGGGTAGTCAAGATGATTTACAATGAATTAATCGGGATTATTTCCTGATTTGCCTGATTCCGCGCGGTTACAATAATAGCAGATAATGAAAGATGAATGAAATCAGATGGTTATACGTAAAGAATCCTTACAAAATGACCAGAATCGTGTTTTCGGTCATTTGATGTCTTTCAGCAAGGGTTAAATCGATGATATTCTTCAGGATGCGCCCAACCTACACTAGCGTGACTTATATCGTATCCTAGCAGGATTGTTGAAGAAACTACCTACTACTTTTTACTTTCTATCCTTAAAGTAGGGGATTAGTAGTATATGTATATAGTAGAATAGAGAAATATAATAATAGATTCTGTACTATACGGGGGAAAGGGGGTTTGCGCGCATTTCTGCGCAACCCCAAAAGTTTGACCACTTTTCGCACTGCCCAGAATCGATTCGGCTTGACACGCTAGAATCAGGTGTTATTACTTTCTCATGCGAACACACCCCCTCTTCGAAGTAAGCGCCTCATTGGACAGGCTCGTGGAATCTCTCAACGAGTGTAGGTCTATGCTCCCCAGCAGAAGCCCCAAGGAAGACGCGGCCCCTAGGGCATCCGCTAAGGCTCAAGCCGAGAAAAAGGCCATAGAATGCTGCCGGGACCTCCAAAATGCGCCAGCGAGCCTTATAGACGCTTTAAACGGCATTATAGCCGCGAAGGAGTATTGGGGTATTGCAGCCGCCATCATGGTTTTCGGCGACGTGGCGAAGAAAATGCGCGTGCATCTGACGAAGGCATGGGTCGCTAAAGACCCTTTAACCTTTTTCGTCAACAAACCACCGCATGCGTTTCTCGATGCTCGTCGCAGCTCGACGGAATGGTCTGTCTAATGCATCCGCTATCCGAGTTCACGAAGGAATTACAGGCGTTGGAGCTAGAGTTGCGTCTATACCGAGAGAGGTCTAAGTCAGGCTCCAAAGCATGGGCGCATAGCCTCCTAGAGGAATGCTCCAAAGACCTTCTGGCTTCACCCAAAGCCTTGATGTCGGCATTTAGGCGGGTCCAGGCGGATAACCCTGATGAACTCCAAGCCGTGATTTCGGTTTTCTCAGAGTTCATCAGGCGTCTCGCCCCGCGCGTTAATAGCGCCTGGGAAAGCGAAAACCCCATACAAGAGCTACTGAACTCACAAACCCCTGCGTCTAAGCCGAGCGAGGCGAGCATGACTCGATTAAGTCGCACGAGCGGGTTTCGAAGAGGAGGCCGTTATGCGCTCTAGATGGTACCAGTACAGCCAGAACAACAGCGGCGGTGAATGGATGGGCCCAGCCTTTGAAGTCTACATCGAGGCCCATAGTCCCAAAAACGCCGACAACCGCGCCCAATGCGTGGGCGTGCACTTCGATGGCGTCTATCGGGGCAGTGACTGCGAATGTTGTGGGGACAGATGGACCCGCGCCACTTACACTAGCCCCTATACACCGTGCCGAGAGGTTCCAGAGCCTATAACGCTTACCCCTAGCGATTATTGGGAGCGCTACCGCGCTTCCGGTGGCATAGTGCCGTACGCCGCCAAGTTCTACTTGGGGCGTTTCGACCGGTACGTTATACCGCGTAAATAGTTTCGCACCGCGAATCAGATTACGCACCTGGTTTCATTAGAAACCGCGTAATCCGTTACGCACTAGGCCCTGCCGGGTGTTTATAACGTAGCTAAATATAAACACTCGACTTAGACTGAGACCGTGGCACGCTTTGAGCAGTACTGTATTTCATCGCCGGAGACGAGCCGGCGATACTGACGGGGGTTATAGCTCGGCTTGGATATAATCCTTTTAAAATTGACAGCAAATAACCAGCTTATTACTTATTAAATAACACTGACGAGGGAGACACAACATGCGAGCTTCAATCATCGTGAA
>CAZIML010000001.1:0-1438 GCA_964540255.1 uncultured bacterium | reverse complement strand
TTATTAAATAACACTGACGAGGGAGACACAACATGCGAGCTTCAATCATCGTGAAATACTATCCTGCTACCAACACCAAAGGCGCCCGATGGGTGGCGCGTTCGAGCAACGGCGCGGGTAAGAAAGTCACCGTAGGCTACTATGACCATTCATTCAAGGGCGGGCAAGGCGGGGCGTACGAAGCCGCTATTGAGCTTGCTAAGAACTTAGGTTGGTTTGGTAGCTGGGCGTGCGGTGAGCTTGACTCTAGCTCGTATGTATTCGTTTGGCTCCCGGGCAATCCGCCACTTACCTGCTGCGACTTCAGTGTGAGTGAGCTTAGCGCGTTTACCCGAGAGGGAATCTAATATGAAACTCACTATCCGCATTCGAGTCCCCCGCGAAGTCCACGCCGCGTTAGTTCGAGCAGAGGAAGAACGGCATACGATTCAACTCGACCCCTCGCAGTACCAGGTTAAGCCCGCTACTGACTGGCTCCCTAAATGGGCGACTGAAGGATTGGAAGAAACTTTAGCCGATACGCGCATCGCCAAAGGTGAAAAATGACTGCTCTGTACATCTGGCTCGTGGTTAGTCTTATGCTCGCGGCGATGGTTCACAACTGGAAAGAGCGAGGGTGAATGCCCGTACAATTCGACCCGGCGGGCCTGTTGTGGATTTGGCTCGCGTTTCTCGCCGCGACGTTTGCGGTTTACGTAGTTATAGACAGGAGTTCTAAGCGATGAATATCTACCTTTTGACACGCGCCCAGCCATGGGATTGGGACACCTACAGAAGCGCGGTTGTGGTGGCCCCAGATGTCGACACGGCCAGATTAATACACCCAGATAGCGACGCCCCGAAAGATTGGCATACCATATTCAGGTGCGCGTATAATTGGACTACCCCCAATAGGGTACGTGTGCGTCTCCTAGGAGTGGCCGATTCGAGATTCAAAGTCCCCGGGGTCATATTAAATTCTTACGTGGCTGGGTAACCCTATGCCCCTTCAACTAGACCCCGAAGATTATGCAGCGTTAGGCTACGGTGACGCGCTGCAGACAATCTCACTACACGAGTACATCGAGACCCGTTTAAGTATCGATAAGCAATACAAGCCATCTAAAGAGCAGGTGGCGCTGTACAACCGACGCTATTATTTGAAACGCAAAGCAGCGCAGCCACCTAAGCCTAAGAAGGTGCCGTTGACGTTGTCTGAAATGAACCGCCGATACTATCTGAAACACAAAGAGAAAATTTTAGCGCGTAGAAAGATGTGGCGCGGGTTACGCGCGGCCGTTAAATCTAAGAAAGAGACAGAATGAAAACTTACAGCCCCAAAGAACTTCAAGAGGTCCTGAAAGCCCATAAGGCTTGGCTCAAAGACCCGAGCGAAGGTGTTAAGGCCGACCTCACCGGGGCCAACCTCAGCGGGGCCGACCTCAGCTGGGCCGACCTC